>CAVCAW010000076.1:0-10051 GCA_963600315.1 Bacteroidaceae bacterium
GTGCCAGATAGCACATGACACCACAATCCTGCATGATTTCATTGCTCATTTTCCCACGGTTTGGGGCTAATTCGTCAAGGAACACGCCCTTAATGCAGCTGTGACCAATATCTCGCTCCAATTTTGCGCGGCTTTCAAAAACGTCTGGAAAGTCCTTGCGAATCTTGTTCCAATATCCCATGCCACCTTTTACGCATCCGATACAATTATTGTTGTTGTAGCCTAAATCGTACATTGCCGGACGTTTAAGCCCTAATTGTGCTACGTATGCATGGCAATCCTGCTTTGACATTTTGCGTTCAATCAGCGGAAATTGATGGTCAAATTCCGGAAAATTCGCAATCAATCCCTCTGCCCTTCGCTTTTCGTCTGCATCCATGCCCCACACATATGTCAAATGGTACTCTGAATGTTCATTTTCCCATTTCTTTCGGACTGCTTTTTTCAACATTCCGGTACACGGTGCGCCATGCGGTGAATTTATGAATTTGTACTTTCTGACAACTTCTTCGACTGAATTAAAATCTGTCGATTTTAAAATTGTCACCTGCTTATTGATGATTTTCTGTACATCGTGTATAAATCTTAGGCTATCTGGATGTTGATCGGAAATGTCAATATATATCCACTCGTCAACGTCTCCTGCCAGATATCCGGCAACAAAGCTAGATATTCCTGCTGATAGCCAGCACACTTTGTAATTTTGCATAACACCACGCTACAAATGCTTGTAACATGGATTACAATTCGTTTGCTATCATTTGCGTGTGCAGCGTTTCCACTGCACACCTTTTCAGCCACGGTGTTTAAATTTTACGATACGCCACCACAATCACTGCGCATCAACTCGGTCTACCGAGCATTCGTTATTCCTTTCCTGTTGTATAATTGTCAATATCAATAAGTTCCATGAATTTATCCCTCTGCCGTTCAGAAACCTTATTGCCCTTTTTATCGTCTCTAACAGCGATTGTAAGGTGTTTCTCCGCGATACTGGATAATTCCTTAGCTAATGCTCTCTTTCCGCTCTGAATACCCTCTGTGTAGCTTCTAGGAGGCTTTCTGTCGCCTATCGAACCGCTAGAACGATTTCCCCCCTGTCCACCTACGCTGACATTCCGCAGCTGATATCCTTTTTCGGCATATAACTTGATGTAGAATTTTTCCTTTTCATCAAGTTGACTGGTTGGAAAGTTTAAAAATCCAACCTTCCAACCATAAGGATTGCTATCCGAGAACAGTTTGTGCTTGCGTATACTTAAATCAATATGTTGCTGATAGCCGACCATATGACTTGCCAATCTGCTAAGTATGTGCATTGCTTGTCCGACATACGCGAATTTAAAACCGTTTTCATCTTCTCTTGTTAAGAAGTAGATTCCGCTGCCATCGTTTAACTGTGGATTAAGTTTCAGCAACCGTTTTTTATTCTCCTGCTCTATAGCTTTCGCTTTAGCAATATTACAATTCTGCATTAAATCACTACCTTCCAACTATTTTTGAACTCTTTTGCGGAAAGCTGCATGACTATGTGTGCTTTAGTGTTTTCAACTTGTATTGTGTCCTCGTTGATTTTTACAACTGACCATTTTTGTTCTGGATATGCGGTAACTGAACAACTGCCAAACAAATAGGTGCAAGGCTGTTTTACCTCAGCTTTTCTGGCACCTAGTATGGTTGTCGTGGCCATTATAAGTTTACCTTGTTCACGTCTACGCTCTCCAACGGCGCATCGTACTCTTCCATCTGCCTGTCAAGGCTGTTTGCGTCACGCAGGAGTGCCTCGGCCTCGTCATACTGCTTGTTGTCCATCGCAAAGCTTGCGTCCTCAATCAAGAACTCATGTAGCTTTTTTACGAGCCGTGCGTCGTAAACCTCGAGCATGATGTACTTGCCATCAGCTACCGTTCTATCCTTTCCCATTACATAGCCTTCTACAAACTTTCGCATATTACTTACCTCTACTTTCTGTTTATTCTGTCACTTCGTGCTGTTTCTTCTGGAAGTTGTGATGCCCCAAATCAATATCGTCTACATGCTCTGGCTCATACTCTGGTGGTTCTGGTTCTTCATCTTCAATTCCTAAGGCATCACGTTTTTTTTGAATCTTTTCAAACCAGTATTTGAATGTGCTTGACCACATTGCACATTTTCGAGCTGCATCAGCTTGGCTAATCTTGCCTTGCCTATATTCATCACATACATCGTTAAAGTTATCAGGCAATACTCGCTTGGGTCTGCTACTAGTAGGTGCAGCTATTTTTGTGTCGCCACGTTCTTTTGCTAGTCTACGTGCATGAACCGCAAACGTTGAAGTATTTAGCCCGCATTTTTCAGCCGCTTGTCTGGCGGATAAACCTTTAAGCCACTCATTGTATACATCCATGTCCCATCCGTCTGGAAACACATGAACGTATTTTTTGCTCTTTAGAACTGGGGTCTTGTCTGTATTTGCCAAATGTAGCCTGGCGGATAAACCTTTAAGCCACTCATTGTATACATCCATGTCCCATCCGTCTGGAAACACATGAACGTATTTTTTGCTCTTTAGAACTGGGGTCTTGTCTGTATTTGCCAAATGTAGCCAATTCTTGTACATTGGCTTATTCTCATATACATTCCCTATGTTGCCATGTTCCATATCACGTATACGCAACTGTGCCATTTCTGCTGCCGATTTACAATCCAGAAATACGATTTTGTTTAAATCGTCCTGTGACCATTTAAAAATGTCTGTTGCTTCGATGTTCCCGATTCGCTCACTTGTCGCAACTCCAAGTGCAGTAAACGTGCCATTGTCAAGTATACTGGTTATCTCAGATTCCACTACTTCCAAGCCATACGGTCTAAAGCCTTTCAAGCCACGCTTACGCATTCCAGAGGCGGTTGTCAAATATTCAGCCACATGCCATACATGATCACCAATATTAGGCTGCCATTTACTTTCCATTCAATCTCTCCCCTCTGTACATATAAGGAACTTCGCTTCTGTGCTTATAGAACTTGCAATCCTCGTACATGCAATACAATTTGTTCAATGCACAGCATTCAAAATGATTACCTTTATAAAAATATCCAAAGCAATCAGTTCTAGGTTGTCTTTCAGTCTTATCTTCCTTTACCATGTTGTCCTCCTCAGTTAATCAACGCTTTAATTATTCCACCATTCAATCATGTCCTGCTCTCTGTCGCGGCTGTGCCACGCTATTTCACAATCGCCATCATAAATAGCCGATCTTTCTACAAATATCTTTCCATCCTCGCCATAAGTTCTGAAACGATACAATCCTGCACCGCCTTTTAGTTCAACTTCGGGAGCCAATATCAGTGCTGAATCATGTGGATATCTTGAATAGCGTACCATTGGATTCTTATTTTTCAAAACGTTCACCTGTCCTTTTTGATGCTATATACAATTTTGCGTAATCCATTGCGGTTTTTACATATCTTTTCCCTACTCGCTTATACAGCACGCATACATGCGCGTATTTTTCGCCAATGAGATATGTTATGCATGAGTAGGTAGCTGTGTTTTCATTCGTGCTATACCATGTGTTACTATCATTTTCTATTTCTCTGGTTGTGATATAATCACCCGTATGCAAACTATTTGCAAAGGTCGCAAGTTCACTTTTGCTTATGGCAATGCGTGGCAACTTTTTAGGGTCATGGAATTCAGCCTGTGCCCATATTGAAGCACTACTTCGTTGCATTTGTTTTTCCTCCAACTCTTTAATTGAATGGTAAATCATCATCGTTCACACCGTCTGGAATTGCCAAAAAACCATCGTAGCCACCTGCTGGCGCAGGTATTGGACCTGACTGTGCCTGTCCGACATTTCCTTTTCTTTCGCAAAATTCCTGATCTTCAACAACTACATCCGTTGTGTAGACCTTCTGTCCATTCTTGTTTGTGTAGCTGCCTGTCTGGATGCGCCCAGTAACCGCAATCTTGATTCCCTTGCTTAAATACTTTTCGCAGAACTCTGCGCCCTTCCCGAAGCAGATACAGTTAATGAAATCAGCGTTCTGTCCGTCCTGCTGCTTTGCTTTGCGGTCTACTGCCAATGTGTATCTAGCAACCGCCATTTCGTTCTTCCCCTGTGAATAGCGTACTTCCGGGTCTTTCGTTAGTCTGCCAATTAAAACAACTTTGTTCATTTTTTCTTGCCTCCCATGAAATGCATGGATAGTCTCTTGTTTTCTCCATGCAATTTTTCCGTTTCTTACAATTTCTACAATTAGGTCTTATCTTGTCCACTTCCCTCTTTTACGCAGTCCTGCCTTACGCATTGCGGTAAGATTTTTTGCGAATTTTCTCTGCCTGTATGCGCTGCTTAACAGATGCAGATATCTGTTAAATGCTTCAATTTTTGCGATCCGTTCCGAAGTCCAATACATTTTTTCAAATTCCTTTGGGTTCATGCCGTGAATCTGTTTAAATTTCTTTTTCTTCTGTCGTTTGTTCATTCTTTTTCCCCTCGAACACTTCATCAATGATTTGCTCAAGCTTTCTGGTTTCAACCGCTTTATAGTATAGGTGTGGAAACTCTGTAGTAACCATCACCTGACTGCTTTCAGCAATTCGATTTTTTAGCTGTTCTTTTATTTTTTCCATGGCCTTAACTCTTTTCGTATTCGCCAGACAGTACAAGTGCCATTGCTTCAAGTACGATCATGTTTTTTATTTGATCCAAATCTTCAAAAGATATATCGCTTTTTTTGTTGCTTCGTTGTCCGGCTGTTTTTTGCATCATCATTTGCCTTAACTGCAATACATATTCTTTTAATGCCGAATAATCAGCTTTTTGACAGCCCATTTGGAGAAATGACCACATTGTATCAAAAGAATCGCTAGCAACTCTTTTCCTATCCATTAGTAGTCCTCCATGAATGGACATTGGCTGCCGTTTGGCAATCTCCATGCTTTATTTACCCCTGCAACGTCCACACTTGCCTTTTTTACGCTTTCTTTTATTTGGTTGACCATTTCCTCACTATTTGCATTACATGCGCTTAAATGGCAAATTATGACGTTACAAAGGGTATTAGATTCATTGGCAACAATAAAATCTACGCACGTTTCAAGTTCCATATGTCCCCGGATTACGTGCAGCTGCTTACTAAGGTTATCTTCTGAAATGTACTTTTTCTGGTAATTGCAGGATACCAGTATGTGGCTAATGTCCTTAAATCGCCAACGGACAAATTCTGTGTCGGTAATGTAAAGCATTCGCCCCATTTCTGGATGCTTGATGATGAATCCATAGCACGGACACTCTGTACCATCAGCATCAGTATGCTTGAAATGCCCATGCATATCATTCATCGGAACTGCTACAATTCCAAAATCGCCATAACCGCCAATGTAGGAATTGTCCTCATATGGCTTATAAATTGGTATTCCCATTTCTTCCAGATCTGGAATTGCTTTTGAATGGTCTAAATGCTTATGAGTTACAACGCAGCCTACTATATCAGAAACTTTCCAATTACACCCTTGTTTGATTTTTCTAATTGGAATTCCAGCATCCAGAATAAGGATTTTTCCCTTGCTATCCTTTAGTAAATAGCAATTACCGGAACTCCCACTTCCTAGACAAGTCAATATCATCTTAAAACCTTTCTGTTACATGAATGATGGTATGTCCTGTTCATCGTTTGGCTGTACTTCGTCAACAGGTTCAACAAAGACTGCCGTGTTGGCTTCGTTCTTGATTTCGTATGTTACATTTGCCTGTTCAACTTCCATAGGCGATACATCCTCGAACTGGTCAAGGCGATCGGATATCTCGGAAATGTTGCCGTCTGTGCTGGTGTTCGCAATCATCTTACAAAGACGATTGATAACCGTTTTCTTTGCCATTTGATCGCGGAACTTCGTGTGTGTACTTGAAGCATCTTCCTTTAGTCCGCCCATGCGCTGATTCCATGCTTTCTTTAACTGGTTTATGTTCATGACTTCAACCAGTCTGTTACCATCAGCCATTGTTGCTACAGCATACGCACCCTTGATTTTATCAACGTCAATGTTCATGAAATCCTGCACATGCTCATCAATGACCTTTTCGCCATTCTCAATATGATACTTAAATGTATCACCCTCGTAGATGATTTCAGCATTGATTTTTCTCAAACCGTTACGTCTCGCAAGTGTAATGTTGCCGAAGTATGACTTCTGGAATTGTAACTTGCCACCATAGGCGATGAAATATCCCTGCTTCTTATTGGCATTCAACCCCAAAGTCGCCATTTCCATTAAAGAGTTCGCAATGCTTGCTTGCGAACAAGACTCTAAAACGCAACGCTTGTTGCTATCAGTTGTTTCCTTTAAGAGCAAGTACGCACCTGTCAGCGCATTGCTGACGTTGTAATCAGCAGGAAAAGCCAAGCCGAACTTTTCTTTCTCCTGCAACTGCTTGGTTAGGCCATCAATAAACTTATTGTTTACAACCAGATTGGCTTGTTGCTCTTCTACGTTTGCTACTGCTGTCTTTGCCTCTGCCATTTTTTTACACCTGCCATTTCTTTAACTCTGCAATATCAATGTCGACTAAATCAAAGTATTCTTTGAGTTCTTCAAAGGTATTAAACACAAAACTGTTTAAAAACGCATTTGCAATCTCCTTTTTTGCCTTGCCTACGTTTTTTACAGTTGCCTTTCCGTGCTCGACTCCTATAAATGCGCCTGTTGGGAATAACGCATCGTCACCTTTTGTAATGATAGCTACACCTGTGTACAGGGGCTTATCATCAGTTGGTTCATCTTCTTCTGGTTCATCTTCTTCTGGTTCGTCAGTGCCAGTCAGTTTTTTCACCAAGTCGTATGATGCAGAATTTAAAGCTTGTAAAAAGCTGATATCATTCACATCTTTGTAAAGTGATATTCCAAAGTTTCCGGTCATTTCGTCCTCGATCACAAGAACATTTACCGATTCAAGTTTGATCTTAAAACGCTTCTCCATGTGTCTCCCTTCCTTAATCGTTGCTGTCAGTATCGTTGTCAGCTTCTTCTAATTCATGTGCAAGTTCCATACCAATGATGTATGCAAGTTCTTCTTTTGATAGTTTGCTAAGATTCGCCATTGCGGTTTTCAACAACGCTTTCTTAGTCTCAGCCTGAAATACAAGCAAAAAAATCACCTCCTTTATAATTGCAGCATTTCTTCTTTTGCCCTGGTGTAGAAGTTTCGGTCAATTTCAAATCCGTAGGAACTTCTGCCTAACTCCCTAGCAGCTCTTAATGTCGTTCCACTTCCACAGCATGGATCGATTACAACGTCTCCCGGGTCAGTAAATGTTTCAATCAACTTCTTTAGAAGCTTTACGGGCTTCTGAGTTGGGTGAATCTTTGGAACATCTTTTCCATCTCTCTCCCATGTGAACCAGTTGAATACCATGTGTCCAGTTCCTCGAATTGTCTTGCCCTCTTCATCTACCTGTGAGCCATTTCTGAACTTAGGCAACTTGTCTCGATAAAAACAAAGCGCATATTCTGTAGCTCCAACCACTCTCATATTTGCTTTCAACACCTGTGGAGAATAATTTTTGATGAATACAAGCGGAATGTAATGAATAAATCCATGCTTCTTTGCTGCGGCAATTAAAGTTGGAATCTGTTCAAATGAGCAGAACACAATCATGCAAGGACTATCACTGCTTCGTCCTTTTGCCGGGCTCTTCTTATCTTCTTTCTTCATCATTTTTGAGCAAAAGTGAAAATACTCATATAAGTTAAAATTGAAGTCCGAGTTGAAGGCAGCTTTTCCTGCAAGTTTACTTTCACCATTCTTGTTATCTCCGCCTTTATACCACATTGGATTACTTCCGTAGAAATCGGTTCCAGCTCCGTAAGGTACGTCCGCAATAATTAACTGAGCTGGGCGGATTCCATATTTCTTGTAATTCTGCATTGAATCTCTGTAGATTTCTGTTTTTACTTTTCTCTCCATTAAATGCTACCCAGGAAAAGTGCAAGTCCCAACACGCCAAACAATACACCCCCACAAATCAGATTGCAGACAAATTCTGCTGCCAATTCAAAATAATGTTCTTTTCTAGCCTCTTTCTCCAAAGCTGCTGCGCAATCTGCCTTATAGTTTCTAGCTTTTTGCAAAGCTATCACACGTTCTGCGCCTTTCACTGGGTCTGTATTGAAGTCTACTACTTCAAGTCTTGTTCTTCTGATTGGCGGTATGCTTAAATCGTCTCTAGTTGGTCTGTTGGTTCCCTGCATCTTTACCGTTCCTTTCTTTCCTTTGCGTGATTACTTTTTATTATTCTTGATACTTTCCAGATACCCTAACATGTAGTATCGCTGAATCGAATTTGCACCGTTTGTGTAGTTTCCCAAATGGCTCAATGTGTGCTGTCTCTGCGTACTCAGCTTTCTACAAAAACTAGCTGGAATTTCTGTTGCTGTTCTCTTTGCCATTTATTTCACCACCTTTCTAATTCATTTTTTTCAATGTAGTCAATCACCTCCGCTAACGTTCCTGCTCGGTGTACTGCGATTTTTTTGTCTGTATCGGTCATAAGTGTGTATTCCTTTTGAAACTGGAATATGTAATACCTATGTTTCCCTTCGTAGTACAGACAATCTTTCAGCACAATCAAGTTGTTAATATTGATTGCATTGCCTTCTTCTGGTGTTTCCTGTCTCTTATATTGTCCGTACAAGAGACTTAATGCTTCTTCCTGCTTCACTGTGCCTCCGCTGTGTTGTCCTTAAATTTGTTCACAAAGAATATCTGCCCTTTGCCTGATTCGTAGTTAATCTTTATCAGTTCCATTCGCTACCTCTCTTTCTGTTCTGTTTTCAATGTGCCTGCAAGCTTTATTGCTTGTGAAATAATAATACATCTTTCAAGCAATATTGTCAATAGTTTTTTGCTTGTTTTGCAAATTATTTTTTGTTGCTTCACAGATATTTTTATTGACTTCCTTAATTATATGTGATAAGATATAATTCGGAAGGAGGTGATAAAAATGAAAACGCGATTAAAAGAGTTGCGAAAAAAACTTAAATTAACGCAGCAAGCCTTTGGAAGTAAGCTGGGAGTGTCTCAAAACACTATCGCTCAATATGAGATGGGGCGAATTGCTCCGTCAAACTCTGTAATCACAAGCATCTGCAAGGAATATGGTGTTAATGAGAATTGGTTGCGTACTGGTGAAGGTGAGATGTTCATTGAATCGAGCTATGCAGAAGAAATTGAAACATTTATGAACAGTGTTCTCACGATTGACGATGAGCAATTCAAAAAGCGGTTAGTCATCCAACTTGCGCAATTGGATGATGCCGGATGGGAATTGCTTGAAAAGTTCCTCAGCCGAACAATCGAATCAAAACTACTCGCCCCAGTTAAGGCGAATAAAGATGATAGTTTCGACGATTCCGAAGAAAAACCAGAAACAAACGACACTTAAAGCATTTTAAACAAAACGATGGTAGGTGATATTCAAATGGGTATCACCTATTTTTGCAAATTTCTCTTGCTATTTTGCAAAATGATGCCTATACTATCTATAACGCATTTTGCGTTATAGAATGGAGGGATGGACATGAGAAGAAAATATATTGCTGCACTGTGCGGTTGTATGGCTCTGCTATCTGGATGTGGAAAGACGGCAGACGTTAAGACCGTGACCGATGAACGGGCAGAGCAAGAAAACGTAACAATGGCAGACAAAGAAACTGAGATTGCATCGACAGAAGAAGATTCCCAAAGTTGGGAAATCACATTTGATGGCATTCCCTGGGGAACAACATTTGCAGAAGTTAAGGAACGGTTTCCGGAATTAAAACTATTCGCAAGTCAAGGCAGCCTTGCTAGGGCATATTATGTCAGCACGTTTAAAGAGGGCGGCCATGCTGTTTCCAATGCCGAGGATGATTCAGCATTGGCATTTTTGACTTACTCTGATGTTGTTACAGATAGCAAATTACATGCGGAAGATTCTAAGATTCTCAAAGCTGAGGATTGCGATATCTGCAGCATTACATTCTATTTTGCATTTGCAACTACAGACGATGGCTATATTGATTACA
>CAVCAW010000076.1:10061-10992 GCA_963600315.1 Bacteroidaceae bacterium
TTGCTATACGGTGTCAATTATAGAGTTGAGGGTGCGGCACAGACATTCGGAGATATTGCAGAACGTTTCCGTAAACTTTGTGGTGAACCAACAGACAACTACTCAAAAAAGCAGTCTGAAAATGCCACATCAGAAATGCATTATCTCGTGTGGGAAAATAATGATTATATAATTGCTGTCCATGACGAGAAAGCTGATCTGTCGTTTAACCTGTGTACATGGGAGAATTCGGTTGAAGTGACCTATGCATGGAAGAACGGAGACAAGCTGCTTGATGAGGGCGCACAAGCATTGCATGATGTTAAAATCATAAACGCAGAAGAATAATTGAAAGGCGAGGAATACCGAAGAACATATGCGGTATTCCTTTTTTGTGCTTATTCCACATTTGCAATGCTCTGTGCCGATACCTCATAGGCAGTTCTGGCTTCTTCGATTCCATCTACCACTTTTAAATATTCGCGACTCTGGATTCTTCCAGACAGCTTTATCTTGTCTCCAACATTCAGATTGAATGCTCTGCGTGCTGTCTGATTCCATGCAATACACGGCAAATAATCACTCTTGCCGCTTGAACGGTTCACAGCTATAAGCAACTCACATATGCCTTTTCCTGTCAATGTTTCCCTATATATCGGTTTCCTGCATACATAGCCAATGAGTTCAACAGCGTTATGATCTGCTGATTCTTCGTTGACAATCACCCTAGCAAATACATAGTATTGCATTCTGGTATTTCCGATTCCGTTATTGCTACGGCTTCTCCATTCGCCACTTACAGACACTTCCTGCATGTCTGATAGAGAAGCAGTTACCTCACATGGAACGACAATCGGTATATAGTCAACTGTCTCACTTTTACGTTTGATCGCAAGCGTCATTTTCTGAAATCGGCTATCTGCTTGTGTGTCTTTTGCCACAATATATCCGT
>CAVCAW010000077.1:0-8792 GCA_963600315.1 Bacteroidaceae bacterium
GGTATAAGCTATATAAAAAAAACTGTTATTTCAGGACGTGAATTTTTAGTACTAGGAAAGCCGGTGCTATTCAATGAGAGATATAGTCTGAGTCATCCTGAACTCGAAGAGATTAAACCAGGCACACAGACAGAATCTTCACTCGGCTTTCATCC
Source organism: Bacteroidaceae bacterium (assembly GCA_963600315.1). Taxonomy (GTDB): domain Bacteria; phylum Bacteroidota; class Bacteroidia; order Bacteroidales; family Bacteroidaceae; genus UBA6382. The sequence continues at coordinate 156 of CAVCAW010000077.1, forward strand.
TGTTTATCACACTACAGAAAAGATGAAGCGAAAATTTGTCACGTCCAAGTTTTTGGAAAAACTCATAGTATATGTTTTTCAGCAACTAGGAAGTGTTCGAATTGCAGAGACCTTGCCAGATGACGTTTGTCATCAATATAGCCTAATGCCACTTCACGATGCAATAAGATGCGTACACATGCCGAAGAATATGCAGGAAGTTCAAAAGGCTCAATTCCGTCACAAATTTGAGGAACTTTTTTTTCTACAACTTAGCATACTCTCTTTTGCTCACAAACGAAAAGAAAAAATCCCTGGTTATTTACTTACTGTAATAGGCGAAAAGTTTACAGATTTCTACCGCCACGTTCTTCCTTTTTCACTTACCAATGCCCAAAAGCGTGTGGTTGCGGAAATCAGAAATGACCTCTTTAGCGGGCATCAGATGAATCGTCTTGTGCAAGGTGATGTCGGCAGCGGCAAAACAATAGTCGCTATTTTGACAATGCTCTTGGCTTTAGACAACGGATTTCAAGTCTGCCTGATGGCACCAACAGAAATCCTTGCGGAGCAGCATTTCAAGTCAATTTCATCAATGATGGAACGAATTGGTGTAAAAGTTGAACTATTGACAGGAGTAGTTAAAGGAAAAATGCGCAAATACATCCTGGAGCGATTGGCCAATGGTGCAATAAATGTCATAGTTGGCACCCACGCCTTATTGGAGGACAGCGTAATCTTTAGCAATCTTGGTTGTGCAATAATTGATGAACAACACAGATTTGGGGTAGAACAACGCTCCAAGCTATGGAGCAAAAACCAAAATCCTCCCCATATACTTGTCATGACAGCGACACCTATTCCACGAACGTTGGCAATGACAGTATATGGCGACCTTGATGTAAGTGTAATCGACGAATTGCCTCCTGGTCGTAAACCCATAACTACATTGCACGTTTATGAACAGAATTTTTCAAAAGTTGAAAAACTTGTTTTGAGTGAGACGGCAAAAGGGCACCAAATATATGTCGTTTATCCACTTATACAAGAAAGCGAAAAGTCTGATCTCAAAAACCTTGAACAAGGATATGAGGACATTTGCAGAATTTTTCCAAACTTGAAAATTGGCAAACTCCATGGCAAAATGAAAGACGCAGAAAAAAATGAGATTATGCAATGCTTTGCCAGCGGAGAAATGCATGTCCTCGTTTCCACAACAGTCATAGAAGTCGGAGTTGATGTGCCTAATTCCTCCGTAATGATTATTGTCAATGCCGAACGATTTGGTCTAGCTCAACTTCACCAACTGAGAGGCAGGGTAGGGCGTGGAGCAGAAAAGAGCTATTGTGTTCTGGTTACTGGTCAGAAATTGACAGACAATACCCGCCGACGTATGGAAATCATGGTCAGTACTAACAATGGCTTTGCTATCGCTGAAGAAGATCTCAGGCTACGCGGTCCAGGTGATATAGAAGGAACTCAACAAAGTGGACTCTTCTTTAACCTAAAAGTTGCTAATATTGTACGAGACAACGGCATACTCGAACAGGCTCGTCATGCTGCAGAATTATTGTTAAATACAGATCCATTGCGTTCACAACAGATTAACATGTGTGCTTGGAATCGACTTAAAGAATTACATGGTCACGATGTGGATTGGTCCTTCATAAGTTGACTTATTGTATTCTATAACCTATACCTTAAATAATTAGCTCTGATCCCATAATTCAGTCATTAAATTATATTGCTGTCCAGTAATACTGTTCAGAGAATTGTAAACTAGTACAGACACTTCTCACGAGGTAGTTCTCCGAATACCTCGTCTCGTGTGCAAACGCTAGCATAAATGACTATTTGTCTGTTGGTAAGAGCTGCGGTTACAGTGATAGTTTCTGCAGATGATGATAAATTGCAAACTTTGACACAGGCAGAAAGACAAAGTATTCGAACAGCTCCATTTTTTTCGTTCCAACTATTTTTCTGTTGTGCTAAATTACTCAGTTTGACCAGACTTGACATTGATATAGAGCGAAACTCATATCATATTCCGTGGAAGTTAAAATCTATTTCCTCCCAAATTGTAACGTTAAATCTATGATTTGATTGATGTAAAAGGCACAAATCAAGCATATTACGACTTTTAGTTTGTGGCTAAAGTTTTAACTGTGTTTAAAGAGGCTCTCAAAAGTCAGACTTCTGACTTTTGTTCAATCTGCAAATAGTCATCTGGGAATAGATTAGAACGGCATTCCTATGGCAAAATGAAATGCGAAATCTCGACTCAGTTTGGGATGCAACAAAGGTAAGTATTCTCTGGCTGTCGGATTGTATGCTGGGTTAACTGCTTTCATTGCCATATCAAATCGTAAGATGAAATAGTCGAGGTTCATTCGTAGACCAATGCCATATGATGCAGCCGTCTGTTTCAGAAATCGGCTAAAATCAAACTTGCCACCTCTGCCTGTTACTTCATATTCACGGGTAGTCCAAATGTTGCCAGCATCAACGAATAACGCTCCGTCAAATTTCCATATCAACTGGCTCCTTAGTTCTAAGCTTAATAGGAGTTTGAGATTTCCCGTTTGATTAATAAAATCAACTTTGCCGTCTTTTCCCTGATAGTTGCCAGGTCCCAATTCGCGCACTGACCATCCGCGTACTCCATTTGCTCCTCCTGCAAAGTAACGCTTTTCAAATGGCACGATTGTACTATTGCCATAGGGTTGGGCAATGCCAAATGCATAATGAACAGCGAGTCTGTTACGACTATCAAGTATGAATATTTTAGAGAAGTCGAAATCAAATTTCAGATATTGCGCATAGGCTACATTAAAGATAGTGAATTGTCCATTGTTGTCACGTGTGAGTTTAAATGGTCGCGACAAAGCGTAAAGCACGTTTCCTGCGGACTCAATTGACCAGTTTATTTGAAAGGGGTTATATGTGGAAGTTTTTCGCTTGTAGCCTTGAACTTTGCGCTGTCCAGAGTTATACGTGAAGTTGTATGTAAAGTTTAGAATTAGTAGATTCTCGTAGGCATAGCGTATGAGAGCCGAGTGATAATTGTCAGATTGTAAATACTCCTTGCGGAAAGTATTTGATATCCAGGGCATATACACATAGTTTACGCTTGGAAAATCCAACTTGTGTTTTGTTGTTGCTGAATTGTTTTCCCATTGATAGCTCCATAGGGTAGTGAAAACTCTGCGATGGAATTCTGGTCTTTCTTGGGCATCAAATTGCAGTGATAAATTAGATGTTCCAGTGTATTGCTGAGTGGATACGAACGGCATTACTAGTTTCGGAAACGATAACTTGGTTTCAATTCCTAATTCTATATAGTTCTGCCCTGAATATCCCTCAAGACTGTTGATGGCTTCATAGGCACCCTTTAAACTGGTTGTAAAGGTTTCAGAACCATTGAAGAGATTGTGGTTGCTATAAGTCAGGGTTGATGCTACACCAAAATTGCCAGCAGTGTTGGTGCCTTCGACCTCAAAACCCAATGAATTTACTTTATGGGGAATAAGTTGAATATCAGCGTCAAGTGTTGCAGAATCTATTTCATGCAGTTGTATAGCAGTGTAGTTTATTGCTTCAAGCCTTGCGAATGACTTGTAAGTGTCGGCTATTCCACGCTCTGTGTAAAGATCTCTGGGATGAATGGCTGTGTTGTGTATGAGCACGTTAGGTCTGAAAGTCTGTTTTTGAGTGTAAGCATAAGCAATTTTGTACCCTTCATCTGAGCAGAACGTGTTGCTTCTCGTGTCGTATTGATTGTTGTTTACTGTTATGTTTACATTTTTAATGTGATAACGACTATAGATATTAGTTGTATCGGCAGCAATTAATTTGCCCGCTAGAATTAATTTTAGGCTGACGTTAGACGGACCTGACAGAGTGTCAACTTCATATCGAATATGATTTTTCAGAATTTTAAAGTAGCCGTTGTCATGCAACATTGTTGTTATTCGAGTACGTTCTTTATCCAACAATGAAGCGTCACACATCATCCCCTCTGTTAGATAAGAATCAGATTTGTTGATGTTAATCAAACTGTCAATGGTGGGATTGTCGGCAATAAAGGAAATTTTATTGATTATGTACGATTCCCCAGGTTTCATGTCATAGATGACTTTTATTTTTCGACTACGGTGACTGCTATCTGTCATGGTTGTGACATGCGCATTAAGGTATCCTTTATCCTTGAGTGCTAGGGTGAGAGCATTCTGGGTATTTATCGTTTGCTGAGCATTGAAAATAACGGGCGCTTCTCCAATTCGTTGCCAGAATCGGTTTGTACTTTTCGTTGTGTCAGTGCCTGAGATGCAATACAAAGCCAATGGGATTTTGAACAGATTAAACCACTTGGAATTGGGCTGTTGGCGTATGTGGGTTTTGTATGAAGATGGTGAGATGTTTGGATTGTCACTTTTTAATTTCACAGAAGTCAGCATATAATCGCCATCTCCCAGGAATTTGCTGGGAGAACAGGAAGCTAGTACAGCAATGCAAATAATAATCGCTACAGACTTGGCAATATGTCGACACCTATGCGTGAACATCAATTGTAAATTATCTGGTGGTTATGTGAATTGTTGGATAGGCCACAAGTCTTTTTTAGAGATTTAATTACATCGTCATTATTTCAGAGGGATTTGTACATAGTGGCACATATAATCTCTTGTGATCCCGATGGCGGAAATACAATACACATAAAAAGTGTAGGAGCGAAATAATTAAAAAGAATAGCGACGATATTACTGCCATTTGGATTGTTGAAAGGTTTGTCAAGTATGAAAGTTCTTTGATTCTTAACGTTGATTTGTCTATAGGAAGAGGGTTGAACACAAAGTAAATCCCCATTAATAGACAAGCAACTGAAAATAGATATGAGCACGTAATTATTGCGTAATAGTTGCGGCGCAATTTGGTCATAAAGCCGAGTTTTTTGTATGACTTTAATGCATGTGATCGTTCAGTTTTCCACAATTCTTTAATAGGCGGAAGTATTGTTTCAACTTGTGATGTCGGTTCTGTCAAAAATATAGTTTTACCCTTTTTTGAATAAGTTGTGACATAAGGTATTTCATGGCAATCAATCAGAACTAACCAAGAACCATAGCCACCATTTTTGAAGAATTCGCTTTTGGAAAAGATGACGTTTGAGCCTTCACAATCTATAGGTTTGCGCTTCCCCCTAAATATTGCTCTGTAGTTAAGAAGTTGTGCTTTGCGGCGTTTGGCGATGGCATTTCGCTCCCATTTAGAATTGTCATAACCAAAATAGTCATTATAACCTATACAAATTTCTGCTCCTTGTGATATTGCAGTGGAAATAGAAGTTAACCAATGATCGCTTTTGGGAAAGGACGTGGGTTTTAACAAAACAATCCATTCGTTTCTAGCAGCTCTGGCACCTAAAGTTGTAGCCATGGACATGTGTAGATTGCCGTTTTTGTTTTGGGGCAAATAAGTGTACCTGACCTTGTTGGGATGTTCTACGGACAAACGTTTAATAATGTCATCGGTATTGTCTGTCGATGCATTGTTTACTATTACAATCTCAAAATTGGGATAGTCCTGAGCGACAAGGCGAGTAACTAATCTCTCTAGCAAACTGTCGCAGTCATGGGTCACAATGACAATGGAAAACGATGGAAATGTTGTTTCAACTTGTTTGTTTTGAGTTGGGAAGGTTGCTTGGCCTACTGGAACATAGCTTGTCCAAAACGATATAATGTAGACAATTAGCAATATGAAGGATGCGGAAATGAAAATTATTATGAGTGGAAGTTCCATCTTAACTAATAGACGAGTTTACTTTTTGTGCGATAGTTGTTATTGAAATTTAGCGAAACGTCTTCTGAATTCGGCACATATCACGGCTGTAGCAACACCGACGTTTAAACTTTCGGTTGTCTTGAGAGTAGGGTTATACGGGGGTATGTAGAGTCTTTCTGTAACAGTTGCAGCCACTTTGTCACTTATTCCGTTACCCTCATTGCCCATTATTATTACACCATTAGACGTGAGTGGAGTAGTATAAATGTTTGATCCGTCTAGAAAAGTGCCATAAATTGGAGTATTAGTCGGTAAGGCAGCAAGATATTCGCATAAGTCTGTGTAGTAAATGTCAATTCCCGACAAAGAACCCATAGTTGCTTGAATAACTTTTGGTGAATATACGTCAGCTGTAGTTGTAGAACAGATAATGTTTTTTATTCCAAACCAATTTGCCAAACGTATTATTGTGCCAAGATTTCCTGGGTCTTGAATAGTGTCAAGAACTATACAGAGCTCTTGTTTTGTTGATGATTTCGCGAGTAACGATTTGGCTTTCATCTGCTAATGACATCGTGTCGGTATTGGCAGATGCCCATTCCGATGTTGACATTATGTAAGCGCACTTGAAATTTCGACTTAGCTCACGAACAGTCTTTGTTCCTTCACCAACAAACATATTATGAATATCACGTTGTTTCTTGGTGTCAAGTGCGCGAATTAATTTCTGTTTGTTTGTCATTTGTGTTGTTGGAAGAAGAAATAGTACCAAAAATATGTGTCTGGATACATGTCCCTACACATATTAGAGCGTACTTGTGGATCTGAATACTTTTTCATCTCGGCTACAAAATCATTGTAGTTCGCTTGTATCGCTGAATCATCGTAAGCAACGTTTGTGTCTATAGTTTTTGACATATATAATACTAGAGCTTCCCTATAATAGCGTGGTAAGTCAGTTGACTTTATGTCATACCATTGCTGTAACACGCTAACAAATGTGCCAAGATTTTTTTGTAGCAAGAGATTGGACAATATTGCATCTTGTTTCTGTTTAACATTAAGTTCTTGCGTGATATTGATAGAGTCTAAATCCGATGGAATCGGGTACTTGAAAAGCACATTTCCAATAGTGTTTGTTTTCAACATTGCTGTGGCGCGCAAATTGAACACGTCATTGTTTACATGAAGAGATTTTGCTCCAATTTGCAAAGCTTTTTCATATTGTTTGGCCTCTTCATAATGCATAATGTCATATTTGTAGTGTGTTAGTACATCCGTGTTTGAAAACGCAGAGGTATAGACAGAAGCAATTATATAAATGAAAAGATTGTTTGCAATTGGCTTGCCGGGTAGAAACGGCTGCCTACAGACTAATATTACTAAAGCTACGAGTGCAACAACTGCCGCAATGACACATGTCAATGAAATACGTTCTTGCGACAATAACATACTAAGAACCAATGAAGGTATGAAGGCCAGGCTATACCACTGCGACTTAAACCGGACTTTGTGAGACAGCGAATAAGGTAACAAGAACAGTATCACGAAAATACAGCCTACTGTTGACGGTGTTAAATTACAATCTCTCCAAGCGCTTGAAATCATAATATGTTGGAAAGACCAAATTCCTACCAATTGTATTGCGAACAACAACCACATTAATAGTTTTGTCTTCGACATTTTCTGTCTCTGTATGAATTCAATAAATCTTTCCGACATAGCCGTCTCCGTTTTAATCTATTTTTTCTAAAACAATAGCTGTACGTGATGGAAGGTAAAGCTGAAGCCAGCCTTTATGTTGGCGGCTTAAAATTGGATCATAGTTAGTAAGATGTTCTATTTCGTCATTAGAAAATCCAAAGCCTCCGTATTTTTTCGCATCTGTATTAAGGATTACTTTATATTTACCTTCAGGCATCATAAAACCGTAACCCTCAAAACTTTTTGTGGGATTAAAATTGAATACATACAAATATTTGCTGCGTGAATAAGCAAGCACTTGGTCTCCATCGTTGTGCCAAACCTCATTAATTTTTGTCTGTAAAAGCCTTTTGTTTTCCTTGAGCACTTTGAGCATATCTTTGTCAAAATCACCAAGATAATGAAATAATAGCTCTTTGTTGTCAACGAGGTTCCATTGGCGGCGTGCATAGGTGTAGCTCCAACCATTGTCTTGTCGCGGAAAGTCTATCCATTCAGGATGACCGAATTCGTTTCCCATAAAATTGAGGTATGCACCATTAATAGTTGAAGCAGTGATTAGTCGAAGCATCTTGTGAAGGGCAATGCCACGGGTTACTGTACCATTTTCATCACCTTTCTTGAAGTGCCAATACATGTCAGCATCAATCAAACGAAAAATTATAGTTTTGTCACCAACAAGTGCTTGGTCGTGACTTTCTACGTATGAAACAGTTTTTTCGTCAGATCTGCGGTTCGTAACTTCCCAAAATATAGAACTTGGTTTCCAATCTTCATCGCGCAACTCTTTGATCGTCTTTATCCAAAAGTCTGGAATATTCATTGCCATTCGGTAATCAAAACCATAGCCTCCATCATCAAACTTAGCTGCTAACCCCGGCATTCCTGACACTTCTTCTGCTATCGTTATTGCTTTGGAGTTAACCTGGTGTATGAGTTTGTTCGCAAGCATTAAGTAGCAAATAGCGTTGTCATCTTGATGACCATTGAAATATGATTCATAGCCAATGAAGTCTTCTCCTAAACCATGACTGTAGTATAGCATTGAAGTAACTCCATCAAACCGGAATCCGTCAAACTTAAATTCCTCAAGCCAGTACTTGCAGTTGCTGAGTAAAAAATGTAGAACCTCATTTTTGCCGTAGTCAAAGCATAGGCTATCCCATTGGT
>CAVCAW010000077.1:8802-10985 GCA_963600315.1 Bacteroidaceae bacterium
AATATTGATTGGGATCTCCAGCAATATTTCCTAATCCTTCATCTTCATTCTTGACAGTATGACTATGAACCAAGTCCATTATGACAGCGATACCCATAGAGTGGGCTTCGTCTATTAGCTGTTTTAGTTCTTCGGGTGATCCGAAACGACTTGAAGGGGCAAAGAAATTGGACACGTGGTACCCAAAACTACCATAATAGGGATGTTCTTGGATTGCCATAATCTGAATACAATTGTAGCCATCGTCTTTAATTCTAGGTAGTATCTTTGTTCTGAACTCATCATATGTTCCAACTTTCATTGCGTCTTGCGCCATGCCGACATGACATTCATATATGAGCAATGGACCAGTCTGACGCTTGAATTTTGTATATTTAAACTGATACTTGTTTTGAGGATTCCAAACTTGAGCACTGAAAATTTTAGTTTTTTCGTCTTGTACGACACGTGTTACCCATGCAGGAAGACGCTGTCCCTCACCATTTTCCCAACAAACCAACATCTTATAAAGTTGACCATGCCGTATTTTGTTCTCACCCAGTTTAATTTCCCAAATCCCATTGCTCATACGGGCAAGCTTGTAATCTTCTGCTTTTTGCCAACTGTTGAAATCACCGATCAAATATATCTGTGTAGCATTCGGCGCCCATTCACGGAATACCCACCCCTTAGATGTTTTGTGTAGACCGAAATAATCATGTCCAGAAGCAAAATCAGTGAGACTCCCTTTACCCACCAGTTCTTTTTCTTTGTCAATGGCATGCCAATGACGTCCCTCTATAGCGTTTTCAAATGGTTTCAACCAAGGGTCGTTATCTATAATTTTCATAAATAGTTTTTTATTCAATATATGTGTATATGGAGTTTTAGTTTAAGACTTTCTGGCCATTTTCATACTTGCCAGTTGCAGTAACTCGACCACTCTTGTCTTTTTCTACAAATGGGCCATCTTTTTTGCCGTTATGATATGTACCTTCAAACCTGTTTCCTTGTTTATCTTCTTCAATGCATTTTCCATGCTTTATGCCGTTTTTGAATGTTCCTTTAAATTTAGTACCATCTGAGAGTCTGAGAATTCCTTCACCATTCATTTCATCATTCTTCCATTGACCTTCATATATGTCACCATTAGCCCAGGTATATTTGCCATCACCATTGCGACGATCTTCTTTCCAATGACCAACATAAACAGAACCATCACTCCATGTAAATGTTCCTATGCCATCCTTGTTACCATTAAGAAACATTCCGTTATACTTGTTGCCGTTAGAAAATTTATAATAACCGTGCCCAGTGCGTTTCCCATTGACATATTGACCGTCATATTCATTGCCATCCTTGAACTTGTAGTGTCCTTTACCATTCATGTTGTCATCTTTCCACTGCCCAGTGTAGACATCGCCATCAGCGTAGGTAAAGACTCCGGTGCCATTGCGCATGTTGTTAGTCCATTCTCCGTCATACTTTGAACTGTCCGTCCACACAAAAACACCTTTGCCACATTTAACATCATCTTTCCATTGTCCATGATATTTTGCGCCTTTAGCATATGTGTACGTTCCTATACCATCCCGTTTGTCTTGTTTCCAATTTCCGCGATAGACATCACCATTGTAATAGTACATAGTTCCCTTGCCTTCTTGATAATCTTTCAGCCATAGTCCTTCGTAGCGATTGTTGTTGTTGAAATAGTATGTACCGAATCCATTTTGATGATCATTTGTCCATTCACCATCATATTTTTCACCATCAGAGAAGGTGTATACTCCCTTGCCTTCACGATGTCCCTTTAGATAGAACCCTTCATATGTATCGCCCGATGGCCATATTGTTTTGCCTTGTCCATTGGGCTTTTTTCCATAGAGCTGTCCGTTATAAACAGATCCGTCCTTGAACGTGTAACTTCCGATAGTGATTTTTTGGCAGTATGAATTTGTGGCAACAAAAATTGCAGCCGTGTAAAATAATATTCGCAGTGTGTTTTTGTGTGTTTGCATTTTATCTTAATGTCTATTGAGTATGAGGCTACAAAGATTGTGACTCGTTCAAAAAGTTTTCGGCTTTTAGAAGATCTTCTGGAGTATCAATTCCCACTGTTTCTATGTCAGTAATACCGACTTTTATTGTATAGCTGTTTTCAAGCCAACGCAGTTGCTCTAATGATTCAGCCATCTCTAATGTCG
>CAVCAW010000078.1:0-10341 GCA_963600315.1 Bacteroidaceae bacterium
GCGAAGCGGTGATCGTTAATGGGAAAGAGTATAGTAGTATAACAATCGCCCGAATGGTCATGGTTGTTGTGTGTGCGTTGGCAATCGCAGTAGCAAATATTCCAGGGCTGACGATTACTTACTTATTCTTGTTCTATGGAACGCTTCGTAGTTCGGTAATGTTACCAACCATCTTTGCAATAAATGGCAAGAGAATGACGGAGAGAGGCATCTTCTACGGCATCATGGCAAGTATCGTTATCGGTCTCCCGATATTTGCCTTTGGCAATCTTAATGGTAACGTAGCAATGATAGTAACAGGCTCGTTGCTCACTATTGGCTTATCTGGAGTAATATCACGTCTTTTGCCGCAAAAGGTATTGAAGACCTCAAAGGAATAATATTAATCATATCAAAAAGAGAAAGAACAATGAAAAAACGCAATATTTTAATTTTATTTGTTGCCGTTATGTCGGTAATGTTCGGTGTGAGGTCGCAGGCGCAAATTTATGACGGCATGACCCAGCCAACAAAGTTCCGTGTATGGATACCTACCACCGTCAGCTTGCAAAATAGCAAGAGTGTGAGCGTTGCGCCTTTCATCGGGTTTAGACAAGATATCGGTAAGCGATTCAGTGTTACTCCAGTATTGCAATATAATGTAAACTCTGAAACCTTCATTCCGCAACTCTGGTTGAATGTTAATGCAGCGAAAAATCTATACATACTCTCGCGTTCAATTTATGACACAAGAGCTGATTTATATAAGCACACACTCTCAGCCACATACAAGCTCCCTTTAGGCTTTATGGTAGATGGTACATGGGAAAACTTATTCAATGGTAAGAAGTTTTGTGATGGAGATCGGTTGCAGTTTGTTGCAGGATGGGCGCACAAGGCAATCGTATTCAATGTTGGATACTCTTGTCGCTCTAAGTCTGGATTTATAGCAAACTTTCGATGGAAAGTGACCGACTACAATTGGTTACAGTTTAAGTATGACGGTGGAGCGAAGAACATTCAGATAAGCACCGCTTTGCAATTCAACTAAGCAGGACAATATGCTCGGCAGAAAGCAACATATAGACAATCAAGATTGGCTCAATGCTCTCAAAGGCATTGAGCAATCTTGTTCTCGCAACCATATAGAAGAACTCTCAAAACGAACCATCGCAGATATCCGTCAAAAATGCAATGGTAAGAGGGCGGCTTATTCATGGAGCGGTGGCAAGGATAGTCTTGTTTTAGGACACCTTTGCGAGAGAGCAGGGATAAAGCAGTGTTTTATTGTCATCTCTGACTTAGAATACCCGGCATTCTTGCAATGGGTAACTGATCATATGCCAGACGAGCTGGAGGTGGTGAACACCGGGCAAAGTCTAAAGTGGCTCAGTAAGCATTTGGATATGCTCTTCCCACAAGATAGCGCAACGGCAGCCAAATGGTTCTCGATCGTGCAGCACAGAGGACAAGCCAAGTACTACAAGGAACATCATCTTGATATGATTATGCTTGGTAGACGAAAAGCAGACGGAAACTTTTGCGGTCGTGATGGTGCAAATATCTATACCAATGCGCAAGGCGTTACTCGCTACTCGCCTATATCAGCATGGACGCATGAAGAAGTCCTCGCCTATATCCATTACAACAATATTCCTGTCCCCCCATTTTACGGATGGAAGAACGGCTACTATTGCGGAACGCATCCGTGGGCCGCAAGACAATGGACGGGAAGCATAGAAAACGGATGGCGAGAAGTGTATGACATAGACAAGTCTATTGTGGAGGAAGCAGCCAACACCATACCTTCTGCAAGGGCTTTCCTAAACTCAATACGATAGCGTATGTGCGGAATTTTCGGTTTCAGTGGGCATACATATCCCAAAGAGGATATCATGCGAGAAATCGCCTATTTGGCAGGAACGCGCGGATGCCATTCCAATGGTGTTGCGTGGCTTCAACCCGATGGCTCTATTCAGACAAAGAAGTGTTTGGGCAAAATCAATCCCGGCACGATATTCTTAGGAGTGAAGTCAAAAGCCATTATCGGGCATTGTAGGCTATCAACGAGTGGACCGCCAACGCTTGCCAATGCGCAGCCACTTGTCTCCCGTAATTTGGCTATTGCCCACAACGGAACGATACGTGGATATGCGGCATTGTCACTTCCGTATGAAAACTTGTTGCGCACAGCGTGCGACAGTGAGTTACTCTTACACATTCCCCCTCAAAAGCTCTTTACGGAGCTATCACAAGACTCCTATGCGTGTCTTGTGATGTCGAACGGGGAAATAACTGCAATGAGGAGAGACCTCCCGTTATACAAGCTGACGACTGACGAGGGAACGTATTATTGCAGCAGACAATTCAGAACATCAACATTAATACAAAACAACAACAATTATGGCAAACATTAAACACGAGACAAAGATTGTGGAACTTGCTTCGCTTGTTCCTTATGAGAAGAATCCTAATAGACATCCGCAAGAGCAGATTGCGGCAATGGCAAAGAGTATTGAAACTTACGGGCAATATTACCCCATCATCGTGGACGAGGATATGCGCATCCTTTGCGGACACGGCAAAGTCCTCGCCCTACAGCATCTCGGTAAGGCTGAGGGAGAGGTACGCATCATGCGTGGACTGACCGACAAACAGAAACTCAAAATCGTTATTGAGGACAACAAGATTCAGTCTATGTCTTATGTAGACTACGGCAAGATTGAGGATATTATCAGAGAAATCGGCGACCTTGACATTATAGGCTTTGGTACTGACTATCTTGACGCTATCATTAACGAGTCTGTAAAAGACAATATGGGTGTAGACTTTTCGCAACCTGTTTCAAGACCGCAAAGTAACGAGAAGCAGGTTGAGAGTATTCCACAAGAGAAGCGCGATAATCAAGACGAAGAGCGCAGTGCCTTTGAAAGCGGTATGCAGCCTGCACGAACAATGATTTGCCCTCATTGTGGCAAGGAAATCACCCTCTAATTTCAACTAACATGGCAAAAGAAAGAGACCTTTTCGCACCACTGCGAAACTTGCAATTCATCGATCGTGACTTAATTAAGCCAAATGACTACAACCCGAACAAGGTTTTGAAGAAGAACCTCGACCTGCTCACGGAGAGCATCATGAATAATGGCTTTTGCTTTCCTATCGTTATACGCCCGGATTACACCATCATTGATGGCTTCCACCGTTGGATGGTGTCTGGACAAGAACCGCTTAGAACATTGCTCGGTGGCAAAATTCCAGTCGTGATTGTTGCGCATGAGAATGCAACTGACGATATGGCTGGCACTGTCACGTTTAACCGAGCTCGTGGTACACATTTGCTTGAACCTATGGAGCATATAGTAAAAAAACTGCTTGATGAAGGATTGCAAGTAGAAGAGATTTCCAAGAAATTGGGTATGAGCCGTGAGGAGATATTTAGACTTTCTAAGATTGATCGTGAAACATTCTTGAATTTGATTACCTCACGCGGCGAACAAAGATTTAGTAATGCGCAGATTTTGAAAAAAGGATAGGAGGACTGCTTATGTATATCAAAGACCTTAAATGCAATGTCGTAGAAGCGGCAGAGCGCAGGGTGCTTGAAGCATTCCAACGAAACAAGATCGTCTCATTGTCGTTCTCAGGCGGCAAGGACAGCATTTGCATGTCTGACATTGTCATCAAGACTATGCAGAAGTACGGAATATCTTTCTCACGACTTATAGTAATATTCTTCGATGAAGAAGCGATTTATCCTGACGTGGAGAAGATTGCTCTTGAATGGCGTAGCAAGTTTATGTCATTAGGTGCAAAGTTCTATTGGTTTTGTTTGCCCATCAGACACTACAATTGCTGCAACAAGTTGGCGAATGATGAGAGCTTCATTTGTTGGGAGCCGGGAAAGGAGAGTGTATGGGTGCGCCCCATGCCGAAGTTTGCTATTCGTAATCACGCTGATTTTAGAATGGGCATGAGTTATCAAGAGTTCAGTAAAAAGCTATTTAAGAACATACCGCCGATGGTAGGCTTACGAATGGCTGAAAGCTTGCAACGAAGAAACGTAATATCAATGATGGTAAAGTCTACTTTTCTATATCCGATATACGACTGGCGAGATTATGATGTGTGGCTTTATATACAGCGTATGGGGCTGCAAATACCCATAACTTATATCTATCTCTATAAAGTAGGCGTAGCACGCAATAAACTTCGTATATCGCAGTTTTTCTCCGTTGATACTATTAAGAGTTTACCCAAGGTGATGGAATTTTACCCAGACTTATATCAACGCATCCTTAGACGTGAGCCAAATGTAGACCTCGTTATGTTGTATTGGGATACCGATATGTTCCGCTCTTCCAAGCAAGATAACAAGTTTGGATTGGAAAAAGGCAAAGACTACAAGCAGATGTTCATTGATACAATGAAAAAGGCAGCGAAGAGCCCCGAGGACTATCCCGGCTTTACTCTTGCTAAGAAGATTTACGCACGTTGCAATGAAACAACGACTGAGAAAACCTATCAGAAGATGTATCAGATGCTGATTGCGGGAGATCCTAAATCGCGATTGTATCGCATCCTTTGTGGTGACCTATATAGAGATATACAATGCAAAAATGAGGGACATGGCAAAACGTGACACACAGAATATTGACGAGAGGGTCGCCCGTGAAAAGGAAGACCTTCTCGATGCGCTTTCCAAGAACAGCGGCATCGTGGCATCGGCTTGCCGTGCGTGTAATATATCACGCATGACTTACTATCGCTACTATCGGGAAGACCCCGACTTCAAGGAAAAGGCAGACGATGTCAAGGAGTTGCAAAAGGACTTTGCCGAAAGCCTAATATTGAAGAAGATGAAAGAGGGTGACACTACAATGATTATCTTCTACGCTAAGACACAGATGAAAGACCGCGGGTACACCGAACGTACAGAAGTTACTGGAAAGGATGGCAAGGACTTAATTAATTCCGAAGTAGATATTTCTAGACTGACGGATGAGCAGCGTGAGGTGCTTCTCGGCATCGGGCTTGACATAATCAACAAGAAAGAGGAATGATTCAACAGATAGATTATACGAAACTCGCTCTACAAGTGGTAGCGGAGCAGTGCCGTAAAAACTTCTTTTTCTTTGTGAAAACATTTTGGGATGTTATCATCAAGGAGACACCAGTCTTTAATTGGCATATTCCTTTCTTGTGTGAGGAGTTGCAGAAGCTCTCGGTGTCAATAGTACACAGAGAGCCGAAGCCGTATGACCTTATCGTGAACATTCCTCCCGGCACAACAAAATCAACAATCGTGACAATTATGTGGCCCGTGTGGTTGTGGACGCAAGACCCGACCATCAGAATAATCACCAACTCGTATTCGGGTGGTCTTTCCATTGAACACGCTACAAAGTCAAAGGACATCATTCAGTCAGACAAGTTTCAGTTGCTGTTCCCGAATATCCTAATCAGAAAGGACAAATCGGGAAAGCAGAACTACGAGAACACGGAAACGGGCTATCGTTATGCCACTTCTACAGGAGCCACGATTACGGGTTTCCATGCCCACGTTATCATCAATGACGACCCCGTGAACCCAAAGCAGGCAGAGTCCGAATCAATGCGAGTTCAAGCCAACGAGCATACAAAGACGCTTTCAAGTCGTAAGGTGGATAAAGCCAACACGCCCGTTGTGACTATCATGCAGCGACTACATGAGGACGATGTTACGGGTTACTTGCTGAAAAAGAAAGGCGACAATATACGCCATATATGCCTGCCCGCAGAGGATTGTGAGGATGTGAAGCCATCTTCGCTTCGTGCTAACTATGTGGACGGGCTTCTTGATGCAAGGCGGCTGAACAGAAACGTGCTGCAAGAAGCCAAGACAGACTTGGGCAGCAGAGGTTATGCTGGGCAGTATATGCAGACCCCAACCGCTGATGGCGGCAACATCATCAAGGAGACATGGTTTAGGCGCATTTCGTTCACTGATTTCAGAGCGTTGCGCTTTCGTGAGACCATGCACTTCTTTCTTGATACTGCCTATGACGAAAAGAAGAAGAAAACCGACAATGACCCATCGGGCATCATCGGAGCATGCAAAATCAAGAACAACATCTATATCGTGTGTGCCAAAAAGGTTTGGAAGTCATTTCCCGACCTTTTGAAGTTTCTCCCCGATTACCTATATGCTAATGACTATGACAGCGGACAAAGCACACTTCGTGTTGAGCCAAAGGCTAATGGTAAATCGGTGGTGCAACAGCTTGAAGTTTCAACAAATCTAAATGTAACTTATACGCCCACCCCAAAAGACCCAAAAGACGTTCGGCTTCATGCCGTAGCCCCGAAAGTTGAATGTGGGCGTGTCTATATCGTGGATGGCGACTGGAACGATGAGTTCGTAGACGAAGTTTGCGGCTTTCCTGCTAAGGCTCACGATGAGTACGTCGACTTGCTCGGCTACGCTATTAACTACTTCTCGGAAAACACAGAAGCCGAATTGGCTGACGGCATAGAAGTAGATGACTTGATACCATATTAATCATTCAAAAATAATAAAGACTATGAGTTTTTTTAACATGTTCACCAACTATCTGAATGCGGCAGTTGGCAGAAATCAAGAGTTCGATGAGCTTATTAAGGCTAAGGATATCTCTCGTGTTAAGTCACTATTTCAAACGCGAGAGATGGAAACAGCTGAGGCTATGATGGAGTACGATACTCGTATGCATGAAATCAATAAACGTGAGGATAAGATAGTAAGAAACAAGCTAGGACAACGCAAGGGCACTGTAAAACGCTGGAAGCTGCCTTTGAACTATCCGCAGTATATCAATGAAATTTCCGTTGTGTTTATTTATGGGCGTCCCGTGAGATGGATGCTTCAAGGAGAAACGGGAGACAAGGCATTTGAAGCCTTCAAGGACGTTATCAAGCGTACACGGTTCGACAGTAAGATACGGCAGTGCAAGCGTCTTGCAGGTGCTGAAACGCAGTCTGCAATGCTTTTCCGTGTGTTTCGCAACAATGAGGGCAAGCCAGATGTGCAAATCCGTGTATTAGCGCGGAGCAAGGGCGATGAGATATATAGCCGCTGGGATATCTACGAGAACCTTGTATCGTTTGCATGGGGCTATTATGTTAAAGAAGATAGCGCGCACACTGTATATCACTTTGATATCTTTACTCCAGAAGTAATATATCGATGCAAACAAGCTATGACTGGGTGGGAGGTTACACCAGAAGAGAACCTCGTTGGTAAGATACCTATTATTCTTTTTCGACAAGAAAAAGAGTGGGCTGGCGTTGAGCCGTTGATTGAACGTGAGGAGTACATCGGTTCACGCACGGCAGACACTAACGACTATTTCTCTGACCCAATGTTCCTCATACATGAGGATATTATCAAAAATATGCCCGAAAAAGGAGATGAAAACAAGACCCTGCGCATTCGTGGCAATAACGTGGATGATGTTTCTAAGTATGCTAAGTATCTGACATGGGACAGCGCACCCGACAGTAAACAGAAAGAGGTTGAATGGCTGCAAAAGCATATTCTTTCGAAAACATTCACGCCTAACATTGACTTCGATAATATGAAGGGTCTATCCAATGTATCAGGCAAGGCTTTGAAGCAGATGATGCTTCTTGCTGATATCAAAGCAAACCGACACAAGGAAAGCCACGATGAGCTATTAGACCGCACCTCAAATCTTATTCTTGCCATTATCGGAAATGTGCTTCAAATTGCGTTGAAAGCAGAGTGTGAGAATGCCGTTATCGCGCATGAGTTTCAAGAACCATTTGGGGAGGATATTACAGAAGTAATAGAAAACATCGCAAAGGCAAAAGATGCTGAGATGCTTTCGACAGAGGGTGCCGTTGAGCTCAATCCAATCATCAAGGATCATAGTCTGGAGATGAAACGCCTAGAAAGAGAGAGAGAGCAGACGGTGCAACGACAGCGTGATTTGTTCGGGCAAAACCAGACCGAGGATGATATTTTCGGGGGGGCTGATTGATGGCAAAAATAAGAAAAGAAGTAAAAACGAAGCTAGGGATAAAGCCAGACTGCCAAGATTGCGCGCATTCGTATGACCCACACAGCAAGGCTTTGGATGGGCATATGATCCTGTGTCGTTGTCCGTTTCACGTTGAGCGCAGCCGCTTTATGAAGCGAGATGGTTGCGGTATGTTTCAGATAAAGCACTAAATATGACTAAGAAGAAAATCGCTTACGACAAGTATGCAGCAGGATTGTTCTCACGAACCGAGCAATATGCAGACAAAGTACGTCAACATTATGCAACAGCTGTCGAAGAGCTACTAAAGCTAACCGCTAAGAGTGATTTGGGTGCATCAGAGGCGTTTTCTTTCGGAGATAATACTAAGTTATCCGAAAAGGCAAACAGCATCCTGCGTGGGCTGTATTCCGCCGTATATAACGAAATCAAGGGTGGCGTAGCCTCTGAATGGGAGTACGCCAACCTTTCGTGCGATGCACTGATAGAATCGATTTTCGGAAAGGGACTGAAAGAAGATAACCATTTCGCTCGCTGGTTTAGCCGTAACCAACAAGCAATGGATAGTTTCTTCAAGCGCAAATCGGTCTATGGAGGGCTTAATCTCTCGCAAAATGTGTGGAAGTATGTTGATAACCTCAAGACTGAAATAGAGGTGGCTCTTACGGTCTCTCTCGGGCAGGGAGACAGCGCAGCCACGGTCAGCAGAAAGGTACGGCAGTATCTGCAAAATCCCGACATGATGTTTAGGCGGTTTCGTGTCAAGGTCGGTGAAGAAGACATCATCGACGAGGAAACGGGAGAAGTCATCGGCAAAAAGCCAACTTACGGGCGCAGATGGAAACGCAAGGTCATTAATCCTCAGACGGGAGAAGTAACCTGGGAGAACTTCAACCCCCGCAATTACCACCCCGGAAGAGGTGTATATCGCTCTTCCTACAAGAATGCGATGCGCCTTACTCGCACTGAGACGAATATAGCCTACCGCACTGCCGACCAAGACCGATGGCAACGTATGGATTTCGTTGTAGGCTATCGTGTGAAGCGTTCCAACAACCACCCAACAACGGACATCTGCGATAACTTGTCGGCGGCTAATAATGACAACGAGAGCTCTAGGGGCGTATATCCTAAAGATTTTGTGTTCAAGGGGTGGCATCCGCAATGCCGCTGCTTTGTCGTGCCTATACTCGCATCAAATGACGAGTTCATCGAAATGCAGAAAGCCATTTTGAACGGAGAAGAGCCGAAGCGAAGCAAAAACTTGATACGCAAGCCAAACGATGAGTTCTACAAATGGTGGGAAAAAAACAAGGAACGTGTTGAGACTGCCACCTCCATGCCGTATTGGGTACAAGACAATCAAGACTACATCAACAAGAAAAAGAAAATCCGTGTCAAGACCGCAAAGCAACGAGAAGAGATACGCAAGCGTTGGGCAGAGCGCGTTGCCAAGAATCAACAGATTATCAAGATGGCTACCAATGTCGCAAACGTGGCACAGAACTATCCCGAAATCGACCTCACGAACTTGCAGGACTACATCAATGCAAAGAATGCGGCAAAGGCGAACTCGGAAGCTCGTGCCATTGCAAAGCAAATCGTGGCCATCAAGCAAGACGAAAAGGCTTTGTCTGCCCTCATACCAGACGTGCATACATGGAAGCAGCAGTTTACCTCGGCAGAACTTCATCAAGTGTTCGATGCGGTGGAGAAGAAAATGGCTACTATTGTAGCAAAGCCATTAAACACCCACAAATACAGTACGCTATTAGAGCAACAAAAGGCTCTTATCGAAAGTGAAATCAAGTATGTTGCAGATCCTGCTTATCTTAAACCGCATTCCATATATCCAACATGGAAAGTAGCACAAGACGCATTTGCAAAACAACTCGGTATTGTCAATTACAAGATACAAGTCAATGAAATCAAAGACAAACTTCAACCAATCAAAGACTATGTAGCAAAGAATAAGGGAGCAAAGAAACTTGCAGAACTGCTTGGCAGTGTCGAAAGCACTATTATAACCAATGACGAGTTGTCTGTTATATCCGCAAATTTTGCTGAACTTGAAAAGAAATGGAATAGTCTGCAAAGAGCAAATGCCACACGTTTGGCAAAGAAAGGTGCAGGAGACAAACATATCGTATTTGGTGATGAATGCTTTACTGAAGCAAGAAAGAAAAAAGCACTGCAATTTGATAATGAGACAGATGCAGACAATTACTATTTCCAAGATGCCGTTGATGTCTACGGCCGAGCATCGCACACATTCAAGGAAGCGGCAGAAAGATACACCCAAAATTCTTCATCAATGACCCGCCTTTTGAGAGCAATGGAT
>CAVCAW010000079.1:0-3439 GCA_963600315.1 Bacteroidaceae bacterium
GCGGTTTTCTTTTATCCTATTATTGTCTTTATCACTCCAAATTCCGGAAGAGCCATTATAAATAGCATTGCAGATTCCTTTAATAGTACATTATTTTATCTTTTTAATTTCTACACAGTTAATCCTGTGGCAAGATTCTTGTACTAGTTCCAGATCTCATTCCATTTTTAAGTTTAACTTGTTACGATATATTCTTTTTTTAGCACTTCAATCAATTTGATTCTGCTTGTATCATCCGTTAACAGAGAAAAAAGCGCATCGTCAAAATATGCATATTTAATAACTGGGCGCATTTGGCCTACCGAAGGATGGCCGGCAAACTTTATAAGTCCATCTACTATCACCTCACTATTTTCATTTGGCTTAAAATGCCAAAAGGATTCGCTCTTAAGATACCAAAAAGGGGTCCATAACGATGGGAGTTTGGTATCTCCAAAATGTTTTTTCCAACTGTAAGCGAATGCATTCGCTATCTTTCTATCAAGTTCTATTCTATTCTCGTTAATAACTCCTTCTTCAATAAGGTGTATTATTGCCAATAAGAGAACTGCTTTATGTGGTAATTTTTTCCCTTTTACTATTCCAACTGAAAGATTTGCAAATTCTCTTGCATAATCATTAAGATCCTTATAAACATCAAGTATAGGTTCCTCTTCACGAACTACAGTAATTTCAGCTCCTGCATGAGCGCATTGCTCAAGTCGTTCTTGAATGGCATATTCAAGAATCGGACTTAATGGAAGGTTGTATTTTTTTATAAGCGCAAGGATAAGTTCTAAATCTTCTTTCGTAGTCATAGCTTAATTTCTTGTTATTTCGGTTCTGTAATTTCGACTTTCCAATTCAGTTTCAATGCGTTGAATATTTTTTCTAGTTGACGTTTCTTGGTCGCTGTATTGCTATGTGAGTTAACAAAATAGCCACAGCCTACTTCATGCTGTGCATTTGGATATTGAGGATTGCCACCTTTGGTAACGAGATACATTCCATCCAGAGGCAGTTTTAATTCATATACCTTTCCTACACCAATTTCTCGTACAACTTGAGAAAGCGTATCAGCAGCTTTCTTTTTCTCTAGCACTGAGCCATTGGCTCGAATAACACGCAGCGTAGTAGATTTCTTTCTCTTTCTATTAGCAGAAAGAGAATGGGCAGAAGGTTCTAAAACGACATCCTCTTGTGTTACATTATCATTGGTAGTTGTTGAACTTTCGCCGCTACACGAAAGTTCCTCTATTTTATACTCAAGTATGGGACTTAAAGGGAGATCATATTTCCTTAACACAGCAATAATATGTTGTAATTCTTCTATATCTGACATCTCTTCTAACATTATAAATTTTCCTTGCTTTCAATAAACTTTTGATAACTAGAAATCGCAGCAGTGAGCGCATTGTGCCATCTCAAATTGTCATTCATGAAAGGACTATATTCTTTTAGCTTGGCAGTGCAAGCCTGAACTTCTGAAACTGTTCTACAAGCATATATAGAATCAGCATTTGCATCTATTGCATTGCTTATATGCTTACGCAAGGGCTTATCTATATACCGAAGATAGTTTTTAGCAGTCCGTTCTGATTTCATGTTAAACAGATAGTTTGTAAATTCCTCTTTAATCGAAGAAAAAGAACCAATATTTTGTATTGGTTCTTCCGATATAATGTTTTCTTCATTTACAGAGAATGCATTATTAGTACTTAACTCCTCTTCCTTTTCCTTGATTGCATATTCAAGAATAGGACTTACGGGAAGCTCAAATTCTTTGAGTAGTCGTACGAGGGTATGTAAATCATTTAGTTTACTCATTGGGCATTAATCCTTTAACACGATATTCCGGAATAGGTTTAGAAAAGGAAGTTTCGGCATCGATATTACTACATTGTTGACGTACTATATCACGCCGTCTAATAGCAGGTTGTAAACAAAGCATATTGAATTCACTTAAATCTACATTTTCCACCTTAGTTATATGCGGAAATAACAATTTTAAATAAGCCGTTGCTATCCGCTTAACAGCCTTTGTATGTCGCATGTCAGCACCGGCAGGAACATCCACTAAATCATCCACAATGTGTGAGTATATAGATTCAGTGCGCATCTGATGAAGGACTTCCGAAAAGAACTCCACGTTGAGGGTCCAGTCATGCAAAGCCATTTCTACATTTACACGAGGTAGAAGCCATCCTTCAATCATTCCATGGAAACGGTCTAAAAGTGCGGACTCTTTGAACACTTCAGGTAATGCGTCAAAATATTTATAGTTCAATGGTTCGTTATTCTCAGACAGTTGTATATTTCCTAGTAACATCAAACCACATTCAGACATAAACTCATAGTTATCTATCGTTGCACGACCATACTCGAGATAGTTCTTGAGAAAAGATTGCATCTCTGAGTTATCTGAAAAAGTTATCGTCTGTATTTCATCAAACGCAACCATGTCGTAAAAGCGCATTATGCCCGGTGCTTTAGTTGATTTATCATACACTAATTTTGCACGTGACACTTTTCCACCACTAACCAGCCAAACGAACTTAGACAAATTACCGAATACATAACTCTTACCTGTTCCTTTGGGTGCCAATTCAATAAGATTGAGACGTGGTTCTATAAAAGGAAGCAAACGAGTTAGAAACTCCATTTTCTGTGTCATATTTGCAAAAGCCGATGGAGTATATTCCATTGCTGATATAAGGACATCAATCCATTCTTCCAAAGAGAACTGGGCTCTACAACTACGAATGTAGTTAATGTCCAGTTTTTGCATTGGGCGGAAAGGCTTAAATTTCACCATTTCGACGTGTCCTCGTTCATGTTCTACAGGTGCAATATAGACGATCTTCATGATACCCCATTTTTCGCCATCAATTAAATCGTCTGGATATTCATTGATGAGATAATCGGGAATCAATGTGTCCGATGCTTTAATACCCATATCGGGAATCTGAAAGTTCGTTTTATTCTGGGCCAAGCTCGTTGTTACGACAAAACGTGTGAGTAGAGTTAGTGTTTCTCCACGACGCAGTCGTGCAAGAATTGCACTATTGTCCTTTGGTATATGTGCATCAAGGAACTGCGAAAGAGCCTCACGCTTAAATGAGCCATCTGCTGCTATATGGGTAGAAATCAGATAATCTTTTACAAAAGATGGTAGATTTCTCCCGTTAAACACTTCGTAATTTGCTGGATTTTTGTAAACCGCAGCATTTCCGAAAACTTGTTTTATTTTATTTCCTATTATACTCATAACAACTACAAATCAAACATATCATTAATGTCTGTATCGCTAACTATGCCAACTATCTTAATTTTTATTTCGGTACTTTCTGCACCTTCAGGTTTAATATCAACAATATGTGTCCCCTCTGTAATATTCTGTAAAAGTGTTGTCCATTGAGTTCCTACTCTATCCATGTTGTAATTTTTTCCCTCACATGTT
>CAVCAW010000079.1:3449-4528 GCA_963600315.1 Bacteroidaceae bacterium
TATCCTCATTTGAGAATTTAATTTGATATTTAGACCTGTTAGTAATATCTTTATTAGACAAGAGAATGAAAGGAACTAAAACCTCCTCAGGAGTACAACCGCCATGAACTTGATGAGTCGGGACTTTTGATAAAGAGGAATGAGTCAGAGCTATTTTGTATTTTTGTCCGTCGTCTTCATTCTCATGTACCAAATAGTCAGAATCCGTTATGGCATCATCACTTGTTTTGATGTACCGGCCCTCATGTTCAAACTTGCCATCATATTTCTTAGACGGCGCTTTTCGAGATAGGCAACTTAGTCCATGATCTGAAACAATAGCAATAGTACACTTATGATTTTTACAAGCAGCAAGTATATCTTGTATGATACTCTTTATAACTTTTAACTCTTCTTTTAACGTGTCGAAATGCTTATAACCATGAGAATCATGCCCCAATTCATCTAAAGCTCCATATTTTTTTACTGTTTCACCTTCAAAACGGTTATGGTGTGTTGATGATGGGAGATTGGAACGTGTTATCTGAGATCGTACGACCTTTATCCCTGTATTCTCTTGATCTATAAGGAATAGCACATATGACAAAAATTCAGCTCCTAGTCCATCTATCCAAAATACTTTATCTGGTCTAAAGGCCACATTAGAATGCATTTCAGCAAGGACACTATGAGTTTCATCAAATTCGAAAAACCATTTGTAAAAATTTGCAGCAGAATTGTTCTTGCTCTTTATGAAAGAGGCAATATCATCTGTGTATTTATCTTCCAACTTTGCCTTTTTGTAAGCTTTTATATAGTCAATAGCCCATTGGTTCTCAACTTTGAAATGAGAAGGCTTTTTCGTTGACATGTAGGCAGTATATTCAGGATAGAATTGACTGATAGCCTCTATTAACTTCTTATGATTGGGATAATGAATAGACCACCCCATGAGAAGTTTCTTTTCGAAATCGAAAACACCAGTACAAAGTTCTATTGCAGAATTTAAATCGCCTCGTGTTTGGAAAATTTCACGAATTCGTTCAAACAGCCAATTCTGTTCTTCTTTGGTAACATTCTGCTCAAAGAAGAAATGATTG
>CAVCAW010000079.1:4538-9720 GCA_963600315.1 Bacteroidaceae bacterium
ATTGTCAATGATAATATTACGACGCTCTGTAGCAAATTCTGTGAATCTACTAACAGGAATATCATTATACAGAATGCGTGTAGCAATCATGTTGGTTAGAAGGCTTTCATCTGATAGAGAAGCCATAGATTCAAAGCATGTGCTGATATATGGATATACTTCCGAGAAGCGTGTGTGCAAAACATAATTTCTAAGCAACCATCTTTTATATGTAGACGTAGTAGATTCTGCCCATTCGCTAATTATATCTGATGCATCAAACTTTACTTTATTGAACGATGTTCGAACAAACGTCTCAAATGAAAAGCTATCAAGATTGTTCTTATCTAGATGTTGTAGAAGTTGCTCCCAAAAAGCCTTCTCATTTTCATCATATTCAATAGGAAAGTTGAGCTCTAGAAACTGTGTCATGAACTCATATGCATTAGCAATTCGTGTAAAATTAAAAATATTGTCTGGCTTTGAGTATTTATATTTAGCCGAAATTGGCGTAGATGTACAAACGATTCTTTCTTGCGGTGCTTGCTTCTTCCAAAACATAAGCCAGTCACGCAGTGTGTCTAGTTGACATTGTACCGATCCATTGGGTAGTATAAAATCCTTATACTTAGCAAGGAACACTTCTACAGACTGTACTTCTGCATCATATCTCCAAATAGGCGCACTCTCCTGTATTCGTGCAAAATGATTCAGAAAGTCTGTAAAACGATTTTGCAATCCAATTAAAGGCACATAAATACGTTTATTAGGATTATGAATATCCTCTAAAAGCATGATTTCATTGAAAAAGCCTCTAAAGTCATCATCATTATAAAAGCGAACTACTTCAGAGAAAGGGGTCACAAAAGTTGGTTTTTTGCACGCTTTGATAGCGTCTTTTAACGTATCTTTTGTAATCCATGTATCATCTTTACCTTCGTCAATGAGGTTTTCTAAGTCGAGTGTGTCTACTCCAATATTAGCCATAAATTTAGCAAGCTCTTTGAACTCATGGAAATTATTGAGCATAATAAAGCGAACAGCATAGCGTTGTGCTAGCATGTCGCGCGTATCCTTATCTCTTATAATCTCTTGAGTAAGCTCGCTAAATGAACTAAAGATTTTTACTTTTTCTGATGTATCCATGTGCCTTAACTTTAACTACCCAGATAACCGATAATGAATGATGAAACTTCAGGATGGCTTTCTATCATGTCAAGAACTACTTTTTGCCACATCATACTTGGCATAGTCTGTTCTTTGACAAGATTTTTAGCTTTTCTTACAATTTCTTCTGATGTAGTTGTTGAATTACTAGCAGAAGAGCCCTGCGTTCTGTCCTGTTGTTCACTATTTGTATTTTTTCCTTGTTGTGAACTTGTGTTGTCATCATCATGACCAGTACTATCGCCAACAGACTGCTCTTTTATTTTGGAAATATAGAATGACATTACGCAAGATTTCACATCTTCCTCACGTCGGAAAGCAATTTCCGATTGTAAATGAGATAAATCTTCCTCTAATTCATTCCACCATTCTGATTTTAGTTCTACATCTTTAATCTCTTTGATAAAGGTTATAAAACCTTCACGATAATTGTCCGCTTTAGCCAACAACTTATACAGATCTATTTGGTCATTTTTGATTTCATGCAGGAGCTCTTTGATTTTGACCAATTGATAACTGTCTTGATTGAAGAGATTTATGAGATCATTAATTGCTTTCTTGCAATTTGGTTTAGATTTTATATCTTCGCAATATAGCAGAGACCATAAAGGGTACTTTGCTATCTGCTTGCAAAATTCTGTAATGCACCATTTTGCATAAGTCAGACTTTTAAGGTCTGACATACTAACACCTTTGACAATACTCAAGTTGAAAACCTCTCCAAGGATACTGGTAAGATTTCTCTCCTCAATAGACCCGAAACGCAGCAACAATTTATTACTGGTTTCACTGCTACCATTGTCCCACATCTTCAGAAGAATTTCAATCATATCATTGAGTTTCTCGTCACCTACAGGTTGGGATGTACTCGGATTGAATAAGTCATCTTTATGTTTGCGAAGAGCAAAGCCCAAGATCGCATAGTTTGCTGGGTTTGCGAACATACCATAAGGCGCACGCATCAATGGTACCAGTATGTCGCTCAGCGAGAATCGATCTGCATATTTCTTCTTTGCTGCTTCTATAAGCAAATCAACTTCCTTGCATATAACATTAAGCCATGAATTTCCACTAGAAGCAGCTTCTGTCAACTCACAAGCATCATTAATCAAGTTGTTCTCGCCATCCATAAATATGAGTATGGTCGGACGAACAGATCCTCCAAAACTTAGCAATTCGTCACGAGTACGCTTTTGCAGCATCTGCAATGAAAGAGTCTTGAAATTCTTGTTTGCAAAATATGTCATGGATTCATTTTGTAGAGCTTTGACGCTCTCCATTCCTGAATGGAATATTTGCGAACTGAATTTCTTGTTAATTACATTATATACATTGCTGAAAATGCCCTCGCTGTAACGCTTGCCATTAAAATACATAGCGTATGTACCTCCGTTCATACGGTTCTTCCATTTTGCTACATACTCTTTTGCAGCATTTTCAAACTGGCTCGCATCGTCAGTGTTAAAGTGAGATCGGCTTACATTAGCCTGTGCAACGGCATCGATGAATTGATTCTGTGATGCAGGAGTAAATACTTCAGAAGGTATGATGAACATAGCATCCTCGAATTCTTCCGAAAACTCCTTTACACGATTCTCCATGATGTCGCGCGATTCATCTGTAATTGAGAAAAACAACGCAACATGCAAATAGTTCGGCTTCTCACGTGTGTATTTGTTTAATTTGCTACGCAAAACAGCCTCGCTATCTTCACATGCGTAGAATTGCGGTTCACACTTACGCATAAGACGTTCACCAACAAGAAATATCTTTTTAATTTCCTGCTGACTCTTTTCGTTGTACTTGAGATACTCCACAGCTGTTTTGAAGCTGCTTGTAACAGAATCCTTCTCCTTTGTTATCTCTGCAGGATTATACGAGGATACCGAGATCTTGAATTCGCCAAATATATCACGAGCAATTATTTTACTCTCATCTAACCAATTCAGTATTTTGTCAATTTTCTCACAGCATCTATCTCCAGAGAAGATAAACTTCAAATTTTTATCATTCGGCGTATACTTTTCAGGAGAACTTTTGAATTTGACACTAAGAGCATTCAACAATAAGATGACCTTGAATACGCGTGTATAATCATCTCCCATACTGTCTACTTTTCCAATGCTAGAAGTATAGACGTTGGTAAACGCTGTACACAGAGGCTCATTTGTAAACTCCGCATAGAAGAAATCCCAAAGCCAGTCGGCCGTGAGCATCATCTTCTGGTCATAGTTTGTCGGTTCATTTATGAATTGCTTGAAACCATTCTGTTCATCATTCATAAACTTCAAGACACTACGATTGGCTGACCCCATAATATTTGACATTTTGGAGCACAGGAATGCTGTGTATGGGTGAAGAGGGAAAAGATTCTGTATGTGATCTTTTTCTTCTATCGAATTGCTTTCGCAAAGATAGTTGTACAGATTGTTATCAATTTTTTCTGTTACTCCCCAAGTTGCAATTGCAAGTTTCTCAGTGTCAGGAATGTTGAATGTATGACGAAGTATCAGATATGTGGAGATTTCGTCCATTTGATAATCAACACTATCATAACGGTCGCTCATTTTTGATATATCCTTGCCTTTCGCATCAAGACTTGTACTTTCTGTACGATGAGATATCAAATAGAGGAACACATTATTGTTCTGTGACTTTTCGGCTATATTTTGAAGCACATTGATACGGTCACTCTTAAGGGTATCCATTACACTTGTAAACTCATCCCAGAAGATAATCAAGCCATTTGCAATGCCTGCTTCTTCAATAGCCTTCTCTACCTCTACAAGCCAATCACTTATACTGTCGCTTGTTAGGTACGTTTTATCGGCAGCAAGTGCTTCTTCCAAATGCATAAACACATCAATATCATTGCTATGCAATTTTGCAAGCAATTTATCGTAATTTGGAGCTTCTGAAGCTAGTTCATCATTGTTTTCAAGTATCTCAGGTATACGCGATTGATGGCTTTCAATCCATTTTATAGCTTCATCAAAGTCAGAACGAACAATTACGTTTGGATAGCCTGCGGCAACTAAAGCTTTCTTCGTCTCTCGCTGGATTGACAGGGAGAAGCGTGGAATATTATAAGCGCCTTCTACACCTTTCAACACTACAGGGAAATAACGCTTGTGCTTACGGATGGCTGTAAGTTGTGCACGTGTTGCTTCATTAGGAATGTTCTGTATGTAGGAATCAATCCCCTCTGCATCATCACACAACAAGTGGCGCACGACACTACTGGCATGGCTCTTACCTGTACCAAAAGTACCGCGCACCCACATAGAGCGCCGTTTACTGATTTCTGTTGATGTTATCGCGGTGATACTACGTTGTAGTAAATCACAAAACTGTTTAGTCGGGATGAATGTACGCCACATGTCTGGCGTTTCATCCGTCATATCATAAACAGGCAGGAAATCCTGCATTTTTATGTAGTCAGAATACTTTGTTGCCATAGTTGTTTTTACTTAAAGCATCATTTTGATAATGTCTATTGGTTTAAGGTCATCACGAAGAATGATATTGTCCAAGCCCATATTCAATTCCGCACGAAGCACATGATTACTCTCCTCTTGAAGAGATAGAAGTAAACGTTCAAATACGTCTTTACCAATTCCAAATTGACGGTATATTCCCTCTTTCTGGTTCTCATCATAGAATTCTGAAACAGTTAGAGTATAACGTTTCTGACGTTCTGCATAGCGATAGAGAGAGTATGCTACGGCGCAAAGCGAAATCTCATTGAACGGTAAGCGATTGAAAACAGGATTGTTGTTTTCTTTGGTTATTTGTCCGACTAAAAGTTTCTCTCCCAACGGTGATGAAACAAATGCATTTTGTAAAGACCCAAGTGCATTCTTTCTCACTGAACTGCTATACATGCTCAATGACGATTCCAACATCATTTCCACCTCTCCCTTTGGATATGGTTTGTTATATCCAATATTGCATGCATACCAATTGCAAATTTCGGAATTGCAAGTTAAATTAACCCAAATAAGTTCCCAAATTTTGTCAGCCTTGGTTGCATAAT
>CAVCAW010000079.1:9805-10310 GCA_963600315.1 Bacteroidaceae bacterium
CAGATTGTTTTAATGAATTTGCTGATATACAACCATCGTCCTTAAAATCTAAGCAACGACGGCATCTTATACATTTTGTCTTATCAATTTTTACTATAGGGACAACTGATAACGCACCTGTTGGGCATTCAACCTCGCATAACTCACAATGTACGCAATAAGTAACCTTATTTAATACTCTTTTAAGGTGGCTTACAAAGAAAATATTGTTTCCAACGTTAAACGCTTCAACTAATATTGTGTTTTCTTTTTCATCAAATGTCAGACATATTGAGATTATGTCTCTGTTGTATTTGATTTGCCCATTATAGATATTTCCGTCTTGAGACCATGAACTATTACCCAGCACTTTTATCCATTCAAAAATATTTTCTTTTGGATAAGTAATTAAAGCCTTAAAATCGACGGCTTGCATTGGGCTAATAACATTTACTTTCGATTTTG
The DNA here is from genome assembly GCA_963600315.1 of Bacteroidaceae bacterium. Classification (GTDB taxonomy): domain Bacteria; phylum Bacteroidota; class Bacteroidia; order Bacteroidales; family Bacteroidaceae; genus UBA6382. The sequence continues at coordinate 10,250 of CAVCAW010000079.1, forward strand.
TTTCGAAGCCCTTTCCTCCTGCACGTATTTTCCAATTGCCATTTTTTATATAGTTCTCCAC
>CAVCAW010000080.1:0-10100 GCA_963600315.1 Bacteroidaceae bacterium
ACATCCTCCAAAATACGAAGCTTAGTTTTGCCTTATACGAACAATTGTCCGAGCCTTTACGAACGTTTGTCCGAGCCTTTACGAACGTTTGTCCGGGCCTTTACGAATAATTGTCTAGGTGCGGCGTATAACGACTGTATTTGAGGATGGCTTCGTGCTTCCTTGCCTCGCGAGCGACCTTTGCTTCATTCATCTGCTTGCGGTCGATCTGCACTTGGTTGATGAATATCTCCAACTCGTCATGCACCTTCTTCTGCATTTGTTCAAGGTTCTGAGCGATGTGTTCCTCCATCTCCTCGCGGTCAGCTATATTGTTCCATTCCTTGCGATGAGACTTGAAGAACGCATAGAGTCCCTTCTTGATACCATGACAGACAAGCACAAACTAATTATCGCTGACTATCAGCACAAATCTATCCCTCAGCGACTTGTTCGTCAAGGCATCACCTTGTATATACATGAGGCAGGCATGAAGATAGCATGACCAGAGCTAATCTTCCATCGGAATGTCGCTAAACTCCATTTCTGAGAAGAGAGTGACCTTTGTGCTGTCTTGGAAAACCTCAATGCGTGGAGCAGGGAGGTATTGAGCTTCGCAAGCCAACACCATTCTGTCCCAGCCACGGCCAAGTTCCTCACACATCTTCAATCGATGCATGAGCGATGCCAATTTCTCGTTTCTTGACTTTGGAGGATAGTCGATAATGCGAAGTATATCGACCAATGGAGTACTAGGATTCGTCACCTCAATACGATTGTCGAATAGCTCCACAACTGGTGCAGCTCCTGTAATATATAGCTCCTGGTGAATAAGGCTATTCGCAATGGCTTCTCTTACAGATGGCAAGGGGAACTTACTTGTCGTTGACAGCTGGACGGCATTAATATCCTCATTGCTTGGCAGCAAGGCATTCACGTAGCGCACGATATTCTCAAAGCAAATAGCATATCCCTAATTAAAAGGCTCCTCTTTCTGAATCAACAGACGGTTTATGCCTTTATACTATACCACACGCATGGCTTTGCGACCTAAACGGACAAGTCGTTCAAATCCTTGGCAAACAATATGGCATCAAGGTTAGTTATTTTCTTTTGAATTGTCAAGTAATAAATCCAATTGAGCTTGAAGCTCCTCTCGATTGGGTAGATAAAGCTGATAACGTGCCGCAAAAAGTTGGTTGTCGATGCCCTGAAGAGCGTATTCCATCAATAGCTCATCTTTCTTCGCGCCCAATACAATGCCAATTGGAGGATTATCGTCTGGTTGGCAAATTTCATTCTTGAAGTAATTCAGATAGAGATTCATTTGACCGATATCTCCATGCTTAATTTCTCCTCGCTTCAAGTCAATCAAAACATGACATTTCAATATGGCATTATAGAATACCAAATCAATCTTGAACCGTCTGCTCCCTATTGGTATGACATACTGACGTCCCATGAATGCGAAGCCTCTGCCCAATTCCAATAAAAACTGTTCCATGTTGGTTTTCAGAGCTTTCTCCAAATCGGATTCTTTATACCGCTTTCGCTGTGGAATACCTGTAAACTCTAATATGAAAGGGTCTCTGATGATATCAGCTGGTGACATGACTTGATGCCCTTCATTTGCAAGCGCAAGCACTCCTTCTTTATCTGTGCTGAGCGCGAGTCTTTGGAAAAGAGATGAATTGATTTGTCGTTTTAGCTCCCTAACTTTCCATCCCTCTTTGACGCATTCTTTCATATAGAACCTCATCTCTAAGGGATCATCACATTTTAGTAGCTCAAAATAATGGCTCCATGTTAATTTGTGAGACAGCGTCTCACATTTGGGGAAAGCAAGATATAACTTGCGCATATAGGTAAGATTGGAGCGACTAAAACCACGACCTTTCAATCGTGTCAGGTCCTTAGATAGGTTAACCAACAGCCTATCTCCATACTTGGCCTTTGCTTTACCTCCTTGCTCAAATTCTATGATATACTGACCTGTTTGCCAGTTAGCATCAAGTAGCTCTGTATTGATAGCCAGTGCTGCCTTTATTTTTGCATTTTCCCATAGGTCTGAGATTTGTGTGACAAGTCTCACATATTCGGAATCAGTAGCTTGCAATTGTCCTGCTACCTGCATTGTTATTTCACTATTCTTCATATGTTTTGTCTATTTCTTTATATGCCATTCTTGAACTCATTCCTGTTAGATTCTATTTTCTGCTTGTTCTGCTGGTCTTCTATGTTTATTGCAAGTGCCGTATCCCTTTTAGCAAATTACCAGCAAATTAAACATGCCCTTGCCAATCATATTTGGCTCGCTTAAACTCAACCTAGCCAACTTCCTTGGGAAGCTTGCAAAGTTCTTTTACCAGTAGGTCGATATTTCCAATCATATGAACGTATAATTATAAATAATCCCCCCAACATTTAATCTGCATTATGTAAGGGCTCTAATTCTCTTTGTTTCTCTTCAATAGATGCATCGTCAGGAAAAACCTTTATAAATATTGAATAGTATAATATCCCTAAATTTCGCAGCACTATAGTTTAATATTTTTATAAGTGTCTGGGCAACAAAAAGCTGCCCGGGATTTTGCCATGTCAGAAATTTCACTTGACTTAGTGCTGCAAAAAAACAAGAAAAATCTGAATGACGTGGCAAAGATACGAATAAAATCCGGAAACTCACTCCTTTTGGAGGAATATTTGCAATCATGGAGCAATTTACTGCTCTTTTGTCCCAAACAGTAGACACTACCCTGGGGCTGCGCAGCAAATTCTACGGTTATCAATACAGCGAGATACTCCGCTCCTTGATGTGCGTATATTTCTGCGGAGGTTCATGTGTCGAAGATGTGACAACTCACTTGATGAAGCACTTGTCTTTGCACCCGACTCTTCGCACCTGCAGCGCAGATACCATACTGCGAGCTATAGAGGAACTGACCGTCGACAACACAACCTACACATCAGCCTCTGGAAAACAATACGAATTCAATACGGAAGACACTATGAACAAACTGTTGGTCAATGCCTTGCTTGCCACTGGACAGCTGAAAGCCAATCAAGAATACGACTTTGATTTCGACCATCAGTTTATTCAAACAGAGAAGTATGATGCCAAACCCACCTATAAGAAATTCCTGGGGTACGGGCCAGGCGTTGCTGTCATTGACGACTTGATAGTTGGAATCGAGAACAGGGATGGCAACACCAACGTGCGTTTCAATCAGAAGGATACGCTCGAGAGAATTTTCAAAAGACTGGAGTCTTTAGGAATACGCATATCTCGTGCCCGTATGGATTGTGGCTCATGCTCGGAGGAAATCGTAGATATGGTGGAGGCACACAGCAGACATTTCTATATCCGTGCCAACAGATGTTCTTCCCTCTACGACTCAATGTTCGCTTTGACAGGCTGAAAGAAAGAGGAAATCAACGGCATTGAGTTCGAACTGAATTCCATTCTTGTTGAAATATGGAAGGGAAAGCCATATCGTCTTGTTATACAAAGACAGAGGCGTATGGATGGCGACCGTGACATTTGGGAGGGAGAATACGCTTATAGGTGTATTTTAACCAATGACTATGAGTCGAGTGTAAGGGACATCGTGGAATTCTACAATCTCCGTGGTGGAAAGGAACGCATCTTCGATGACATGAACAACGGATTTGGTTGGAATCGTCTACCCAAGTCATTCATGGCGCAGAATACAGTCTTCCTGCTTATGACAGCTCTCATAAGAAACTTCTACATAGCTATCATGCAGAGATTGGACACAAAGAAGTTTGGCTTGCGCATAAGTAGTCGAATCAATACATTTGTCTTCAAATTTGTTTCTGTTCCAGCAAAATGGATTAAGACATCACGCCAGAATGTGCTGAACATTTACACTGAAAATTATGCGTATGCCAATCTGTTTCAAACAGACTTCGGATAAGCAAGATTCCTTTGTGGTATAATAGGCGTATTGCCTCAAGTCGCTTTATGGGGTAAGGGGATTTTATACAAAGTTTAACTAAAAAAGAAAATCGGTGCAACTCGTTGATTCACATCGATTTTCTTTTTTACGCTTATTGTTGCTTATAAGCCTCACTTCACCTCCTCGAAGTCTACGCCCTGAGGCTCACCATTGTTGCCGTTGTTCTGCTGACCGGCACCGGCATTGCCTTGGGCGCCTGCGCCCGGTTGACCGTACATATTCTGGGCAGCTTGACCCATCATATTCTGGAGCTCCTGAGTGGCGGCATCAATACCTGCGATGTCCTTGGCATCTTTGGCTGCCTTCAGTTTGGCTACGATGGCTTCAATCTGAGACTTCTGCTCGGCAGGAATCTTGTCGCCGGCTTCCTTGATGGCAGCTTCCGCTTGCTGTGGCTCTGTAGGTTTCTCGCCCGTCCCATCGCTCATTCCATCCTTAAAGGCTTTTACGCCCTGGCCCATGCCGCGCATCATCTCTGGCAGTTTCTTGCCGCCAAAGAGCAGTAGCACGAGGGCGGCGATGAGCAGCAGTTCGGATGTGCCGATAAACATTGGCATTATCGTCAGCATCTTACATTCCTCCTACCAAAAAGATTTCACACGTGTCGAAGTTTATCTCCCAGTTGCCGCCATCGATGCTTTCCCACTTGTACTTTGCGGACATGCGATCCCACCAAGCTTGAAACTTCGTGCCGGTCTCGCCCATGTCCTTTATCAACTTTTCGTAAAGCTCGTTGTTGTCGGCAGTGAGAATCTTGGCGAGTTCGTTCAGACCGTTGCGGCGCTCGAACAACTGTTGTATCTCATTCTTCTCCTCGGGCGTCACCTGCCCAACCTTTTTCTTTGCTGTCATAATGTTATTATCAGTTTAGATTTACCATTCTTTTCTCACGTCAAACGGGTCAAGATACGTTATCTCCTTTATCTCACCCGTCTCCGGCAGGAACTCCCCGTGCTTGCGGATAGCCTGCAGCAGACTACGACTTGCGTTGCGCTCCAAGTGCGCCACGACACATTGCTCATGACTCGGTGTGTTCACTTCCAGTGTCGTCTTGCGGTTCAGCCAAGTGCAACGCTTACATTGGTAGGCATCACAATGGCGGCAGAGCGGCGCATGGTCGAGCTTGTAGAGCTGTGGGTTCTTTATGTCGAGACCGTTTTCCAAGTCACCGATTGCATATCCGTCTGCAGACTGATAGAATGCCGGACAGACGTAGAACTTCCCGTCGGGAGCCAGAGTGATGCTCGTCTCGCCTGCGCCGCAGTTGTTCATTTCTTTGAGCATAATGCGGTCGGTAAGCAGGTTGAGCTGCATAGCCTTGCCCGATACGTAGACCTTCTCCACCTCGTCAGCCAACGTCTGCAATGTATCGGCGTACGTCTTGAAGCCCGCCTCTGTGAACGACCCGATGTCGGTGATTATGACGTTCAGTCGCTCTACTTTATATAATATAGGGAGCACAGAGGCAACCTCAGCGAATAGCGACTGCTGGTTCGTTCGCACTGCGTATGCCGTTCCCTTGGAGAAGTCAGTATAGGTGCTCAATGACTCAATGCTGTTAAACACCACGACGTCTGCATCCTCGGTGCATGCTGCTGGCTTTATCTTCGCATGGTCAACACTCTCTATTGCCTCGTTGTATTCTGCATGCAGAGATTGCTCGGGATAAACGAACTGTATGTTCAGATTCTCCTTCATGGCATACGTGATGCCGGCCTTCAGCGTGTCGAGTGGAATAAGCTGTTGTTCGGTCTTGATATTGCTGTAGTGACAGAATGAAGTTGACGTGTCGTCAAGCAGTATTACGAGATATTGTATCATCCCTCAACTCCTTTCCCCAGTTTGCGGTAGAGTTTGTTCCAGTAGTAGTTGTTGGCATGCACTCGTGCCTTGTGCATCTTGCAGATGGCAGTAGAGCGCTGATAGATGGTCGGTGTGTCGGCAACATCATAGTTCTCGCCCTGGCACCATGCGCAACCGTTTGCCACGTCGCAGTCGATACACTCCTGTGTGGACTGCGTGCAGCGGTCGAGAGTGAGGAACGGTCGCAGCAAGTTTTTGTTGATGCCATCGTGTATGTTGCCTATTATCCATGCCTTCTTCTCGCGCAGAGAATACTGCGCGAAACGGGTGCAGGGGTAGAAGTTACCTATTGCGTCAATAGCCAGCATCTTGCCTGCACCGCACCAGTTGCCGTTCTGCAGTTTGCAGTCCAAGGGCTTGCCGATAGTGTCGTTGAAGAACGAGCAGGTGTAGTCTTCGTAGTAACCGCCTTCGATGATAGCATCGGCGAGTTGCAAGAGTTGCTCCTCAAAGAGTTTGTGGTCGCCGTCCTTCCATACGTCCTCAAATACGCAGTTGATGTTTACTTCGTGTATGCCGAGACTATAGAGGTGCAGTACACTGTCCTTGATGAATGGAATGTCGGCACTGCTGATAGTCACCTTTGTGCCGGCATGAGGGAACTGCTTGAGCCACAGCGGTATGTTTTTCACCACGTCCTCATACGAGCCTTTCTCCTCTTCCGGCTTCGGCTGAATGCCCTGCTCCATCTTCTTTGTCTTCCAGATGCGGTTGAGGTCGTGCTTCTGTTTCGTGCCGTCAATAGTGATGCCGATGGAGAGGTGGTCGCGGTTCTTTTTGATAAACTCCTGCACCTTCTCCGACCCGTAGTTGATGCCATTGGTGGAGAACGAGAAGCGGAACGAGTTGAACCAGTGGTGGTCCCTGCGGAACATCTCCGTCTTCAGGTAGTCGCATATCTTGTCGATGAGGTCTATCTCCAAAAACGGTTCGCCACCGATAAAGTCCCACACCACGCTGCCCTCGGGGAACCCCTCTTCATGGTCGAGAATATAGTCAATAGCTGCCTTTGCTACCTCCCAGGGCATCCGCTCCTTCGAGTTTTTCCCTACGAGGTAGCAATACTTACAAGCCAGCTGACAGTCCTTGGTGACGATGAAGGTGATGTTTTTAGATACGCCACCTTGCCAGGGTTCTATTTGTCTTTTAATCTTTCCCATTATGGATAAACAGGATGGTAATCTACTAACATATTGCCTCCTGTGCAACCTCCAGAGCAACCATATCCGCAGTTACCTCGGCACGTCCCTGTACAGTCGCCACGGCAGTTGCCGCTACAACCGCGATCACAACTTCCCGTACAACTTAATAGGCAAGAACCACCGCATACATCACTACATGAACCCCTACATTCAGTAACGCACGCAGAACTGCATCCTGCTCCGCAACCGCTTTGACATTGTGCCTTACAACTGCCCGTACAACCAGAGGAACATCCACTGCCACAAGAAGTAGTGCAAGTATTTTGGCAACTGCCTTGACAACCGCGACATTGTCCTTTGCAACCATTAGTACATGTACTAGTACAAAGTCCTTCGCAAGACCCATAACAGGATTGTACATCCTGCTCAACCTCGTTTCTAATTAGAGCATTAGCAGTTCCTGGTATCATTATGCAGCCAAGTATTGGCAAAATGCTTTTTGCTGCATTCTTGAAAAATTCTCTTCTTGATTGAATTTTATCGTTTTTCATATTTACTGCTCAAAATAATCACCGTTTAAGCTAATACCAAGACCTACATTGTCATACCATATATTATAGACTTCAGGGTGATCCTTGTACGGTCTTATCTTGATCTTTGCCGGAGACGTTATTTTTTTTATCGGCCTTTCAGTTTTTTTGGACCAACTTTCTGTTACAAATACTGGTGCTTTAGAACTTTTGAATACGCTATATGCTGTTGGGTAATCATCACATATGTAATATTCAACAGTTCCGCTATACTCATACCACTTGTCATTTTTGAGATTACTTTTGCGAGTATCCTTATCTGGGATACAAAAGTTATTTATTGTAAACTTGAAAAAATGGCTCCATGGTCCCTCTTCTTGATCGTAAATAATGAAACCACCATATTCTCCATGAATTTTAATTGTTTGAGCACAAGATTTCCAATCACTCCAATAACCATCAAAATATGCTGACAAACTAATTTGGGCTTGAGCTATGCCCCAACAGCATAAAGCTATGAAAGTAAGAATGTATCTTTTCATATTATTCATTATTATTAACATTTATGTCCACTCGGAAAAGTGGAATAAATTATAGTACCCACAATAGCATCTTGCATCCTCATGATACTAGGCGCAGCCACCTATACTAAAATGTATCAATTCTATAATTCGCTATAAAGTCTGACATGTGATTCATTCGCATAGCTTTACGAGATGAATTGTCCAAAAATTCAATGTTTGTTACCTTTAGCCATTCTTTCTTCTCTTCATCTGTCATCTTCTGCGCTTCTTCTTCAGTAGGTTTGATGGCAATTTCGCCTGAAGCTATCTTGCTCCTTACATCCCATGAAATCTCAAGATAGATTCTTGTCGCAATAGAATCTCCAGACAATTCGCTATTAAAAGACATGTCGCATGGAATAGAGAAACTTTTTCCACTGGCAACATATTTAATACAATTATCCATAGAAATAGTTTATTGTCTTCCGAAGTCCAAGCTAAGACGGGTATTAATCTTCACTCTACTACAAACGCAAAACGTGGACTTCCATCTCTACTCGTCTCCTGTCTCAGGCCCTAGGAAAGCCTCTGTTTGTGACGAGTAGAGTGTCTGCCCACGCCAGTATTTGTACGTATCTCCAAGGAAAAGTTTGCATGAGGATTGATGAACCCTTGCTACACACCTCGGGATACAGTTATTCCATACCCGTAGCAGCCACTTCAGACATTGCCTTAGACAACCAGTTTTGAATTTCCTAGGTTCGAAATAGTCCTATAGACAAAGCATCGATGACGCTTTAGCATTAAGTAGTGTCCACTCACGGCCATAAGGTCAATCTCCTACAGGGTCCCGCCATCTTCGGTTATAAGCCAAACAGATGGCACGGCGTGGGTATAGACGGTGCAAAGGTACACATTTTATTAAAACGCACCAAATTTTAGTGGGAGAAAAGACAAAATTAGGTCTAAAATTTGGCTTTTGTGAGATTATCTGGCCAAAATGTTTACACGATGAAGAAAAAGTTATAACTTTGCAACACGAGAACCCGCCAAGCCTCTTCAAGATGCTCGAATGTGCGAGTCGTTTTTGTTATACCTCAAATCCGCAACTTTCTATGGCAAAATCTCCTTACCTTCGAAAGTTGCGGATTTGAGGTTATCTTGTTCAGAAGTTTTGAATCTGTGGGGGAATGTGACGTCCTTTTCCTGGATGCTCGAGTCAATGAAGGCTGCCTGCTCTGCACCCGGTTTCCGGCCACGGCCATCCTTGAGAATCAGCACAATGCTTGACTCGCCTGTACTGTGTCAGAACTCAACGAGTTCTGTGGGCACACAGGGCTTCTTTGTCGTAAACGACTCCATTCCACAAAAATATTTGGTAGTACGCATTCTCCCCAAACTGCGCCTCCACCATCTCATCGAAAACATTGAGGAGATGTTTCAAGACAAGTAGGCCGACCATCAGGCGAAAGGGCTTGGCTATGCGTCCATTGTCATTACAGTACAATGCAGCAAATGCGTCTTCAAAAGACTTCCAATTGAAAAGATTTGCCAGCACATACAAGGGATGCTTGGAATCAAGCATGGGCTCAAGGTCCCAAACAGGGAAGCCTAACGGACTGGTGAACTTGTTTTATACATCGCTGAACTACATTGTTTTACGGTGCAAAGTTGCGAAATCTTGTAGACTATATTCTACTGAAAATTTGAGTGTTAACAACTTATCGAGGGACGATCAGATAGATAAGACTACGGTCGCCACCACTGCCAATGACAATTGCAGCCAGGCTGACTTGATGTACGAAGTGTACCTGACCATGTGCAACCTCGGCATGAAGCGCAGCGGCACTATCATTTCCTCTAGACAGTCTTCAATGCTTACTTCCCTCCTACATGCATGACAGGCTCTGCAAGAAAATCCCTAGCTTGGATGCTTCAAGGGAACGGAGAAAGAGGGAAAATGGAAAGTAGGTTCAATACTTGCTCTCTCTATTTGTCAACTTTGCGTGTTGTTCTACCGAATGCCTTTTGTAATCCCAAATGTTGCAAATTGGGCCCATTTTGTCTTTATCTCTTACTTTTTCTGACTTTTTTGAGCCTAAA
>CAVCAW010000081.1:0-9934 GCA_963600315.1 Bacteroidaceae bacterium
CTTGGAAATTATTCTCGGTAGGATTGCATACAGTCAAGCTCACACCATTGACCGTCACACTACCCTTGTCCACACAAAAATAACCTTTGCTAGCCAATTCCTTGTCGAATGCATATTTGAAAGTAAAAACATAGCTTCCCTGCGCATCATCTATACCTACACATTCAGCCGTAGTGTCCACGTGACCCTGCACGATGTGACCATCCAGTCGACCATTAATAGGCATTGGTCGCTCCACATTGACCTCACTGCCCACTTCAAGCAATCCAATATTGCTGCGCTCCAATGTCTCGCGCATGGCGGTAGTGGTATACTCATTGCCATTGACCGACGTAAGGGTCAGACACACTCCATTGTGAGCAAGACTCTGCGACACAGCCAATTCATTGGCAAAAGGACAAGTGAGCGTTAAGTCAACATTATCCTTGTCGTGTTTCACTGATTTCACGACAGCAATTCCTTCTATTATTCCTGAAAACATAATTATGTGTAATTAATGTAAACATTTGCGTCAGCCCTATTAGCATTCGCATTGCTAAGTTAGGACTTTTTCACAACATAGCGGAGCACCAAACCTCACAAATTGCCAACACTTCCACATACAAATAGACTAGTCACACGTCATAGTCTTCACAACATCTGACGCAAATAAAACAACGTAGCAAATGCAAAAACAGACTGAGCAGCAAACACACACACAAATCAAACCACAACCACAAAACATGTTGACAAAACTGTAGTTTTTCCACGGAAATGGACATCAGTTTCCGCCGAAAATCAAATCGATTTCCACCGAAACCGACAAACACTTCCACCGAAACTCACCTGTGAGGTCAAACAAAAACTCCCGCAGAGCATTTGATAATTCTGCGGGAGTTTGTCCTTTGCCAAGCAATTAAGCTAGGCATGGAATCAACTGTGAAGTCTTCAATTTACTTGATTTTCTCGTAGATGTAAACTTCATGGATTTCCTTGGTGTAACCTTCGCCGGTGAACGGACCCTGGCTCATACCGAGGATAATCTGAGTACCACGGTTGTTGAGCACGAGGAGATCATCGGTAGATGGGTCAATGCAAAGACCTTCGATTTCGCCGGCACGACGGAAGTCGGTCATCTCACGAAGGAGTTCAACCTTGCCACCCATAGCACCGCCAGCGATTTCGCCAGTGCGCTTTACGACCTTACCACTCTTGTCAGTCTTTACAGACCATGGAGTATCCTTAACGGGTTCTGTGCCCTGCACGAGACCGGTGTAAGGAGCACCAGTGATGTCCATCTTGTAGACATTGTCGGCAATGTGATAAGTAGATTCACCGTCATCAGCAGCGAGAAGCATAGTTCCGTCTACGATGAAGATACCCTGGCACCAGTAAGGTTCTGGACGGCACTGCACCTTTGTGTAGTACTGCTTTGTCTCGAGGCTGTAAGCGTATACATAGCGGCTGTCAACCCAGTCAGAGAGCCATACGAGTCCGCGCTCGCGGTCTACAGCAACACCTGAAACCTCTACCTGACCAGACTCTGGTCTCCAAGGAATGCTTTCTACATACTGAAGAGTATTGGCATCATAGATGTCTACAGAAATGTTTTGACCACGGCCGAGGTTGAAATACTCATTGCCAGTATAAATCTTGCCATCGTAAACATCGATATCACCAAAGTGGTTAGCACCACCCTTTGCAGGATCAGGATTGTTGAACAATGGATCGATGAATTTGCCATTCTCATCCTTGGTCTGGACTCTCTTCTGAACGAGGTTCCAATTCTTGTCATACTTGTAGAGACCGCGGGTGTCAGACACATAGAAATAGTCCTTGTCGGCTGCGATACCCTGGCGACCAGGAACTTCTACTACCTTCTTGAGACGATACTCAGTACCAAGGTGCTGGGCGTAAGCAGCTGTAGACATGACAGCAACTGCTACCATAACAAAAAGTTTCTTCATAGCTGAAAATTTTAATAGTTAGTTAATTAAAAAGGAAATTTAGATTGTGAAACAATACTTTGTTTCTAGATTTTGCGGTATAAAAAGAGCGTGAACCCGCCCCAACTCAAAAAGAACGGGCTCACACTCGACGGGTTAAACAAAGACCGAGTCTAGATTAAGTCTTCGTTCAACAATTAGAACTTGAAGAGGCCCATGATCTGAACCTGCTCAGACTTCTTGTAGCCAGGATTGTGGTCGCCATACATAGTGTGAGCGGCATTTACCTGGATCTTGGTGTTCTTAGTAAGCTGATAGCTGCAACCTACGAGGATACGGTTGTAGTTGTTAGCGCTAGCGTGGTTTACGCGATCCTGATACCAGTCCCAACGTGCAACAGGGAGGAACTTGCCATAGTGGTAGCCGATGAGGCCATAAGCACCCTGCTCCTTAACATTGTAACCGTTCATCATGCCATATTCACCACGAATGTCGAAACCTTCGGGATCGTTGTACCATGCACCAGCAACGAAGCGGTTGAGCTCGTGGTTGCCAGAAGCTGCAGGTTTATCGAGGCTACCAGTCATATAGCCGATGCTGTAAGTAGCCTTAATATTGAAGTGCTGGGAAGGCTTGAAGGTACCGCTTACGTAGATATCCTTAGAAGTATTGTTGTCATCCTTGCAAGGAATCTGACCGTTAGTCAGGGCAACGTCATAGTGGAAGTAAGGAGTTACATCACCGATGAACATGATACCGAGGTCACGACCATAGTCTACGAGGTTGTAAGAATATGGGTTACGGCAAGCCATGCGAAGAACGATGTTAGAGAAATCTACAGTCTCCAAGGTAGCAGGAGAGATGTCGTAGTTCTCATAGCCAAGCGGAGTGTAGAACTGACCAGCGCGAATCTTGAACTCAGGCATAATCTTCCAAGTTGCGAAAGCATCCATCACCTGAATGTTCTTCTGACCATTGCCATTGGTAGAACCAGTGATACCGTTGAAGGCTTCAATCTGGAGACGGAAGTCAATCTTCTCGCCGCAGTTGCCGTCCATAATCAAACGGAGGCGCTTAGCCTGGAAAGAAGATTTAGCGGTATTCTTGTTAGGGTTGTTGGTATAGTTCCAGCCTGTCTGGAGGTAACCTGAAATCTTAGGAAGTCCTACTGCAGGAGCTGGCTGAGCTGATGCTGTGGCGACTTCGATGTTCGAAGTCTCAGGAGCAACTTCGTTTTCATTGGCAGCAAAAACTGGACTCATTGCCAAAGCTACCACCGGGAGTACAAATAAACGTTTCATACTTTTAAGTTTTTGTTGATTAATAAATTAATACAATCTGTTTGAGTTGTTTATATTAGTAAATTTAAATTACTGATTGGTTATCATCTCTGCATTCTTCTGCATTTAGCGTACATTTCTCACCACTCTTTTCGCAACAAAGATAACACTTTTTTATAGTCTGCAAAGAATTTTATTACTATTTTCGGCCTTTTATCATTCTCAGCGTTAAAAACACTTAATTTTTCGCGATTTCAGCAGCAATTTGCCAAATTCCTCTATATTCAATGCTGTAATATCGGGCTGTGGTGTAGATTGCAGAGCTGTTTCAAGCGTCGTTTCACCCGAAAGCACCAAAACGCCCACCCCACCCGCATTTTGGGCAGTCCTTACATCAGTGTATATTCTATCACCACACATAGCTATCTCGTTTGGCTGAAGTCCAAATTTCTCGCGAATGCCATCGAGCATACCAGGATTGGGTTTACCAATAACAATGTCTGCCTTGCGTCCGCAAGCAGCCTCGATACACTTTTGGATTGAGCCGCAATCTACAAGTATAGTTTGCTGGTCGGTAGGACAAACCCAATCGGGGTTGGTAGCAATATATGGTACACCCTGAGATGCCCACCATGTAGCGCGACACAAGCGTGAGTAGGTCAGTGTCATATCAAAGGCCACAACGAGCACATCGGGTCTTTCCTCGGCACTATCGGCTACTGATTCAAACCCTGCATCCTCAAATTCCTTTATCATACTTGGCGTACCGAGCAAAAAAAGTCGTTTTGCCGATGGGTAGTGTACCTTAATATACTCTATCGTTGATATAGCAGAGGTATACATCTCGTTGGCAGTAGCATGGATACCCAATGACTCAAGTCGCTTCAGGTAATCCGCTTGGCTCTTTGTCGGATTATTGGTTAGGAAAGAATATCCTATTCCGTTATCCGTCAAAGTCTTTAGAAAAGGTATTGTATAAGGAAAAAGTGTGGACCCCATATAAATAGTGCCGTCCATGTCGAGTGCTACATGTTTAATCTTAGCACAAGCTTTCATAAGGTCCTCATCGCTCATCGGCGACATATACTTATTGAATTCAGCCATGATACGCTTATCCATTTATAAATTTGCCATGTCTTCCTGTTTAGGGTGTATCCCCCAGAAGACATGGCAAAATTAAACATTTCTTTTCAACCCGTAGGTTTTTTACTGGTTAAATTGTCGTTAAACGAAAATAAAGCTAAAAAAGCGTTTACTTCTCATCAATATATTGTATCTTAGACGCACGCTCATAACCATCGCGGGGTGCCTGCCACATCGAGAGCAGTACGAACATACCGATGAATGCTACAACTATTATGGTTGAGAAGACGCCCGTCCAACCGAACTGGGAGTCGGCAATATAACCTACAAGCAGACCTGACAATCCAGATCCTAAATAACCCAATATGCCGGCAATTCCGTTGGCGCGAGCCGAAGCCTCTTTGGTTGCCTGGTTGCCTAGTTCAATTCCTATCAAGGCTTGAGGACCGTAGATAAAGAATCCGGCACCTACGAGCACCGCTGCTGTAACACCCAGACCTGCCGTTTCGGGAAGGAAGCGGAAGAGCAACATAAACAGACCTGCGCCAGCCATGCACACCACGCACATGCGATGACCCTTGCCCTTGAAGAGTTTGTCGGTCAGCCACCCTGCGCAGAGGGTACCCACGATGCCGGCAATCTCGAATGCCGCCACCGTCCATGCAGCGTCTTTGATGTTCAGTCCGCGACTTTCGGTAAGGAACTTGGGTCCCCAGTCAAGGATACCCATACGAACCACATAGACAAACAAGTTTGCCACGCAGAACGTCCAGACCCAACGGTTTTTCCAAACCATTTCCAATTCAAATTTCTTCTTGGCTCTCTTGTCGCGTGTAGTGTTCAGATTGCCCAGACCAGTGTCGGGGAGATCGGGAAGACCCACGTCCTTAGGTTCGTCGCGCAGGGCAAGGAAGATATAGACAGCGCCAGCCACTGCCATCATTGCCGGAATATAGAAGCACCACTTCCAAGCTCCAATGTGGGCGGCATATTCGAGAACCTGCTTCGTGGTAGCAGCATCACCCAAATTTGCAGTTATCCTAGCCACCACATCAGCATTGTTGCTAAGGTCGGTACCAAGTGTGCCCATCAGATAGCCGCACAAGACAACTGCCAAGGATGCGCCCACAGAGTGAGAGCAGTTCCATATCGACATCTTCGTAGCAAGTTCTGATGGATGAATCCAGTGAGGTAAGATTCGAGCGCACGGAGGATAGCCCATGCCCTGGAAATACTGATTGAGGATAATGGTCACACCCATTACCAGAGTGAGGGTTTCTATCATTTTCGGCCCGTTCTCCTGTCCTGTGAGCCAGGAACTGAGGTCTGCACCAAAACCGAAAGCAAAGTTTGCCACAGCACACAGTAGCAAGCCGACGGCCATCACTATGCGACCCCTTATGCGGTCTACCACATAGCCGTTGATGAAGCGGGAGAAGCCGTAGACCAAAGAACCTGCAAAGATGATCCATCCGAAGCTCTTGTTGGAAATGCCATATTCCGCAGTGAGACCCGGCATGGCCAACGAGAAGTTTTTGCGCACAAAATAGAACAGTGCATAGCCTATCATGGTCACCGCAATGGTGCCCATTTGCCACTTTAGGAATTTCTTCTTATTTTCTCCAAGAGAAGCATAAACGTTTTTCATAACTATTGCTTTTTAAGAGGTTGTGTCTAATTACATTGTGTTATGCCGTTTTTCTTTTGCCCACAGTCAAGAGCATAAATATTATTGACAATGCGCAGGCAGCAAGCAGCATGGCAAACGTAGCGTCCCAACTGATTTTCTCTGCAACAAGTCCAACTACATAGTTAGCGAGAATTGCCGTACCAAAGAAATAGCCGAAGAAACCGGTAAAACCAGCTGCGGTACCCGACGCATTTTTAGGAGCCAGGTCAAGAGCTTGCACGCCTATCAGCATCACCGGACCATAGATAAAGAATCCAATGCCTATCATGCAGGAAACAATGAGGGTGATATTGGGAGTTTCCATATTGAAAGCGTACCAGTACAAGCCAATAAACACAGCCACCAGCAACATGAAGATGACGGTCGGCATAGAGCGTTTGCCGTGGAACAGCTTGTCGCTCACAATACCGCAGATGATAGTGCCAGGAATGGCGGCATATTCGTAGGCGAAATATGCCCAGCCCGCCTCTTTGAGGTCAATGCCCTTGTCCTTGAGCATGGCTGGCGCCCAGTCGAGGCAGCCATAGCGCACCATATACACAAAGGCGTTGGAGATAGCTATGAACCACAAGAATCTGTTATTGAACACATATTTGAAGAAGATATCCTTGACGGGAAGGACCTCTTCGTCCTTTATGCTGTAGTTTTCGGGATAGTCATTGCGCCATTCCTCAATAGAAGGCAAACCGCACGACTGTGGAGTGTCGCGTATGAGGCAATAAGCAATTATCGCCACCAAGATGGCTGTTGCCGCCGGGAAGATATATGTGCCAGCAAGGAAATACAATTTTTCATTACTACCGTATAGCATTGCGCCAAACCATGTTGCGCCATATGTTGCCATAGGACCGACAAGACCACCGCCAACGTTGTGGGCACAGTTCCACACAGACATCCATGTGCCACGTTCTTTCTGGCTAAACCAGTGGGTCATCACACGACCACACGGAGGCCAACCCATACCATTGAACCATCCAACCAAGAAATTGAGTACACCCATCAACACTATTGCCAATGTCTTGCGCTCTGGGTGATTCATGAGGTCAAGTCCTGTCACTGGAACTACCATAAATGCCATCGCCAACGAAGCAAGCAACAGACCTAACGGAAGGAACTTGCGAGCATCAGAACGATCAGACACCGACCCCATAAGGAACTTCGACAAGGCATATGCCACAGCATTCATTCCAAGCACAAGACCAAGCTCGCCCTTGTCAATGCCAAAAGGCTCAAGCATGGGAATTGCCATACTGAAATTCTTGCGAACGATATAGAATGCCGCATAACCGATAAACACGCCTACAAACACTTGCCAACGCAGCGACTTATAACGCGCATCAGCCTCTGGGCCTCTCATTTCTGGCTTGAATGCCGGAGGAGCTAAAAATTTTCCCATTGTCTTCTTTTCTTATTTGTTGTTAATGTTCAGTGCTTTTGTAGCCTCTATGTCCAGCGCTTCGGCAATGACAGAAATGGGGTTCTGCACCATAACTCCGGTCGACATTTCTATCTGCCATTTGCACGTTTCGCAGTCTGTTGTCACATAGTCCACTTCGGATTCTTTGATTTGTTTAAACAGACTAGACCCTATTGCTTGCGAAACCTTATAATTTTCTTTCTTAAAGCCATAGGTACCACCTATACCGCAGCATTGAGAATCGAGCATCACAAGCTCTAGCCCAGGAATCATCTTTAGCAGACCTGTGCTATAAATCGCCCATCCGAGCTTCTCCATATGACAAGCGGTGTGGTAGGCTATACGCTTTTTATAGTCAGAGCGAAAAGCCAATTTCACCTTACCAGATTCCACCAGCCTATAGATAAAACAGGTAGCAAGCCAGAGGCTGCTCTTGGCTACAGCATTGTCAAGGTGTAGCAAATGCTCGTACTCGTTGCGCATTGTAAACGTACAAGTACTGCTAGTTGTAAGAATCTGTCTGCCGCGCGCTAGCGAGTTCTTCATGGCATTCATATTGACTTCGCCATTTTTGGCAGCTTTTCTTGACATGCCATTGGCGATGTATGCTACACCACAGCATTTCTCCTTGTCAAGCAGATGCACACCATAACCAATAGCGTTCATCACCTTGACGAAGTCTTTGCCCAACTGCGGAAAATTATAGTTCACGTAGCAACCATGGAAATAGCTTATTTGCCTAGGAAAGTTTTGCTGGATAGGTTTCGCTTCCTTATTATACCAATCTTCAAAAGTCTGCGAAGTGTATTTAGGGAAAGTGCGATGTTTATCGACCCCGATGGTAGTGTGCATCACACTCTTGGTAAGGCTGAGACCGAGTGTATAGTTAACTATAGGAGCCATTTTGGTAGCCACACCACCTACCAGATCGGTGCTTGCCAATGTAAAATCACGCAAGCTAGGTAAATGATGGGAATATTTTATACGGGCGCTCTGAATAATGTCACCAACCTTCACGCCTTGGGGACATGCCACTTCGCAGCGTTTACAGTTAAGGCACAGTTTCAAGGCTTTCTCATCGAAAAATTTGGGATCTTTCAGACGGTAACGTTCTCCATCAGGACCAGCATGTTTGGGTCCTGGATAATCTGTAGTGACAGCCGAAACTGGACAATACACAGTGCAAATAGAGCACTTGAGACATTGTTCAAAATTATTCTTACTAAGACTTAGTAACTGCATTTTGTCTGCCATAATATAAGGTCAGTTTTTCTTTATAATTGTTTTGGAAACGGCAAGAGCCGTAATTATAGAAACGCCCGTAGCGTCAGTGTTCTTTATGCCGTTGTGTCCTCCAAGCACCGACCCGACAGCAAATAGATTTTCTATACTCGAACCTCCTCGCTGCACACGAAATTGTTCATCAGTCTTCACTCCAAACGCCATGTAGGGTTGCGCATCAAAGACATTGTGGCGCGTCCACTCCGAACGCTCCGGCTCTGCATCTACATCAAGATCGAAAATCGGCTCATATACTTTTTCGTAATTGGCAATGAGCCCATGACTCTGAAATGAACCCGTGGCGAGGACAAAGTCACGTGCCTCAAGACATTCTCCTGGCAAATTGGACGTTGACACCTTCGTTAGACGACCATCAGAAGTTTTTCCTCCCGTGACAGTATCACCAAGCATAAACACGCCACCGAGTCGTCTAAACTCTCTGACAAGTAGGTTCTGCACGCGTACTCCAGGTACCGATGGCGGTAGCGTGGCAACTACAAACAATGGTTTACCCGTTTTCTCGCGTAGATATTTAACCATATTACTATTGTCAAGACCAAATATTGCTGGCAGAAGCACCACATCGGCATCTCCAACAGAAGTGCTAATCTTTTGGGTTACCAATTCCATTGTTTCAGGTGAGGCGAGGATTTTCGCAATATTTGCAGAGCGCATCTCCGACGGACTCAACCTACGTTCCTTGAATGCAGGAATTTGGAGTGTTTTAACTGTTACATTTGCTCCGAGGCTTGTAAGCCCATCTGAAATAAAGTCCACGGGGAAATCTAAGAAGCCCGCTATATTGACAAGCAATATTGTTTTGTATTGCAAGCCGCTTGGCATTTCTACAGTGAAATAATCATCAATAGTGAGCCATGCCGGTTTCAGCACGCCCATTGGAGTGAGTCTCCAGTGGTTTTTTGTAGCACTACCCTTTACAGCTATACCAGCCTCACGAAGCAGTTGTTCTGCTTCAGCGGCAAGTTGCTCGAGGTTGGCAATCTTCGAATAAGGGTGATTGAAGTCAAGATTTTTAATTTCATCAAGGGGACACTTAACTTCACTACCATCTGCTGCATAGCCTAGCAAATCAAACGATCCGGAATGGAATGACAGAGTACTCTGCCCTGCCGACACTATTGCCACTTTCTTACCTGCCTTTGCGAGCGATATTCCCGAAACAAGACCGCTCAAGCCTCCACCTATTACTATAGTATCAAATTTCATAGTTTAAAACTCATTTTGTTGCGAACTTATC
>CAVCAW010000082.1:0-3359 GCA_963600315.1 Bacteroidaceae bacterium
TGGTCTTTTCGAAACGGTAGACAAAACATATAAGCGTAATTTTCGGACGGATAAAGTTAAAAAGGGAGGAGATGTCATTAAAAGTGGCGCTCAATAATCAAATAAGCCCGTAATTATTTTACGGACAAGGATTATTTTTGTATCTTTGCGGCATAATTAACTAAGTACAATAAGCTATGCTGACAAAATTTGCCGTTACAAACTATAGAGGTTTTAAGGATCGTATTGAGTGGGATTTGTCTCATTCAAGCAACTACTCGTTCAATACAGAAGCAGTTCTTGACGGCATTGTAAAGAATGGTATTATATATGGACCGAATGGTGCAGGCAAGTCAAACTTCGGTTTGGCTATCTTTGATATTGCCAACCATCTCTCCCATAAATGGAAGAAACCAGACTATTATCTGAACTATGCTTGCGCCACTGGACACAACAACCCCGTAGAATTCGAGTACACCTTTTCTCTTGGCGGACACACATTATTATATAAGTATAGCAAGGTGGCATCGGAGTTAAAAGGAGACATTGTGCGTGAGCAACTGACAATTGACGGAAACGATGTGTTGTTGAAAGACAACACAACACTTGAAATCTCAGATGAGTTCAGTTTGTCCGCTATGGCTATTCAGAATTTGAAGGACAGTGCCAACAATATCTCCATTGTCAACTATCTGCTTAGTTCTGTCCCTCTTCCAAAAGGTCATGCGTTGCTTTTGCTTCAGGACTTTGTTGAGAACATGCTTTTCTTCAGAAGTCTTGACAACCGTGAGTTTATCGGTCTGAAGGAGGGAGGAAGCAACATTGAGGAGTATATCATCAAGAATAACCTTACAGCCGACTTTGCCACATATCTTAAAGAGGTAAGTGACCAGGAGTTCGACTTTGCTTCAAATACACAGAATGACAACACACTATACTGCATTATCGGCGGTGTAAAAATGCCATTCCGATGGGTTGCTTCAACAGGGACAAAAAATCTGGAGCTACAGTACTATTGGCTGAAAGAAACGAGCAATGCCTCGTTCGTTTTCATTGATGAGTTCGATGCCTTCTACCATCACGAGCTGTCGTACAAAATTACAAAGCGGTTGTTTGAAGGAAAGAACCAGGTGTTTGTCACTACCCATGACACATTCCTTCTGAGCAACGATTTGCTGCGACCGGACTGTTTCTTTATCTTGAAGGACAATGCAATCAAAGCAATCTGCGATATGACAGACAAAGAGTTGCGTTTCGGTCACAATTTGGAAAAACTATATAGAGGTGGAACTTTTGGCTAATAATTCCCTCTTGTACAATATGTTTATGGAACATAATATTTTCTACTATGATTTTTGAATATAATTTTTGTCGGATAGTCGATATCGAAACCTGCATTAGTGGTTTAAGCGCGAATACAAGACAACGAACAGCATTGCAAGCGTGTTTGGATAAATAAATACTCTCAAAAACACAATAAACGAACATAGAGTTCGTTATAAAGGCATACATTTGCACAAAAATTCAAATTAACATATATGGCAGGCTTGATTATTTACCCGAAAAGGGGATATTTAAATACATCCTTCAAGATAAAATCACCAAAAGAAGATAGCTACAAAGTTATTTTTAAGGGTGAAACTATTGCTGAAGGTAAAATTAAAGAAGGGACAACTGTGACGTTGCCCAAGTTCGTTGTTGCTGGCACATATACTATAGAAAGTTCAACAACAACAGAAAGACATCAAGTTTGCGTTGAAGATGCAATAAGACTTGGAAGTAGTGATTTGAAGAAATCATATGTTTTTGACAACTTCCCTTATATCATCTTTGTCATGAAGGACCGTATTCATTTTTACGATCCAACTATTGGCACCTACGTATACACTGAGAATTTTCTAAGCCCAAACAACATTCAGGCTATTGACAATACAACATTGTTTTTTTCTACAGAGCACAGCAATGGCGTGTCTGTTAGTGTGTTTGACACCAATAGCTTAGAAATTAGCATAGACAAAGAGTTTAAAAAACTCATCACATTCAGCAAAGACTGGTCTACGCTTTATGCTCTCAAAGATAGTTCTGACACGATTGTTGTTGTCAATACAAAAGATTTATCAACAATTGAAGAAATCGCCCTTTCCACAAAGGGTGAACGTTCCTGTTATACAATAGATGAGGAAAGGAGTCTTCTATACATAGAAGGGGAAACGTCTATACATTGCATAGACATAGATTCTACGCACGAAAAGGTATTGAAAAATGATAATGCTATAGGAATCACTGATAGTGGCTATCTAATAAGGTATATTGCAGAAGATCAATATGAATTTGAAAGTTTGTGTCCAGACTCTATAGCAAGAGGCTTTTTTAGATATGAGATTTCAGGCATACGCCGTTTTCAAGGTCATTCTCTAGAGAATCTTGAATGGCAGAACGAATCAAGCGCATGCATTGATAATGTTGTATCTCAATACAAAACCGAATGTGAGAGAAAAACTGCTTCAGGTGAAAATACAGAGGAATTGAATGAACTTGATTTGACAGAGACAAAAATTGTTGTAGAATTCCATCCCTCTACCAAAGGAGTTTACGTCGTAGAAAAAGCAAGCAAAAGGAGTGTTAGTAGTTTGCGGTATTATTCTGACAGCAAACGTGTGTCAGGTGTTAGAGGAAATGTTAGCACAAAGCTCACATGGGTAGCAGACTATGGTTATGAAATATCATATAAAATCAACAATTGGAGCTATAAAACATATGTCAACGACAATATAGCTTCATTTGCTTTGAGCTCAAATGAATATGCGGTAATCAATAAAGGAGAAATTATAGAGAAATACGACACTCTATCAGCAGCCAAGGAAAGAGTTGTGCCAGAGTCAAAGCCATTGGCTTCGACTCAAATAATTATAGATGGAAAGGAAATTCCTCCATATAGAATTGTTGGTATGTCAGACAACAAACTTATTTGCAAATCTGGTAATTCCTATGAATACTATGAGCGTTACAATTCACATCAGGAGTGGGGAAAACCAAAAATTGTGGAATTAGAGGAGGAAAAGCACACACGTGCAAAAATGTCATTAGACGGAAAGTACATTGTATATTCTAAAGGAGGGAACAAATACGCTCTTTACAATATAAAAAATCAGACAGAAGAAACTGTTCTGACAGGAAATTTTGTCGATTTTGACAAGTCTGGTAATTTGTTATTTGCAAATTCAGCAGATTCGTTAGCGTGTCATCGTGAACTTCGAATATACGACCCAGTTACATTCGAGTGGAAAAAAAGTACGCCGGAACAGTATAAATTTGTTAGTCCCGATGGCAAGCTTTACGCAAAACCTGTTCTTAAAAAACGCTATTTTAATTTACTGGAT
>CAVCAW010000082.1:3369-9695 GCA_963600315.1 Bacteroidaceae bacterium
ATGAAGAGATTGACCAAATAAAATACGACGAGATTCTTTCATCTGTAAACATGCATGATTACACGAAATACACAGATGAGAAAATAGATGAAATTAAGAAGAAAAGGCATGACGTTGTGGCTAATAACATGTGCTTCTTTCAGACATATGCCCAAAAGCGAAAGTACGAGGATGATTGGGTTGAGAACATTCAAGATCCGACTTCATGGAGTGATTTCTCTAGTCTCTACATAGAAACAAAGCAATATGTCGTGATTGGTATTGCAAAATCTATGAAGGAGATAGAGATAGAATTAGGGCATGAGCTCTCATTCCTTAACTATATTAGTTTCTCTTACGACAACAAATATGTTGGTATTGTGGGGAAACCTGCATTTAATGGTTATTTAAAATTGTCAAAGATAGATTTCAATGAATACGGAAATGTTATTAAGTTAGAAAAAGATATTTGTGATATAGAAATCGCAAATAAGGCTACATGGACATGTGCATTTACCAAACAAGGGCTATTTGGTACATATGACAGCAATCCAAATCTTTACTTAATAGAACAAAGTATGTTTGATAGTTTTACTGATGAAAATGCAAATGAATTTTCTTTTTTGAAGGAACATTTTATGATTCCGGACCGCTCTTTACTGTGCTTTAGCCCCTCAGGCAAATACATGGCATTGTCAAACCAGGGGTATGAAGCAAAATTTTTAGGTGGTCGTGGACATGTACCTTCAAATGAAGTATTCATTTACGATACTTCTTCTAAAAGCACAATCGCATCTTGGCATGACCAAGGGGATGCTATAGCATATAGGAATGTGACAAATGCTGGTTTTTCTATAGATGACAGCAAATTGATGACAGTCAGCCAAGACGGTGTCGTTGTGGTAAGAAACATTCAGGAGGTTTTGATGCAATCACAACCATCGCTATCAAAAGCATCATAAATCGTATAATTATGCCAGCAAACAAGAATGCAATGACAAGATATAAGATACTCGATGAACTGCTAAGTAGTCGGTATCACAACTACTCCCTCGACGACTTGACCGAGGAAGTAAGTAAACGTTTGTCTGAAATGTACCCAGACACAAATGGGGTCGTTCGCCGTACAATAGAGAAAGACATTTACTATCTTGAATATGAAGGACCATTTATGGTTGACATAGAACGATATACTACGCCTGGGTATAACAAAGAAAAACAAAAATCATTCACTAAGCAATGCTTGCGCTATTCGAATCCGGCATTTTCAATCTTTAAGAAAGATATGAGTGACGATGAAGAATATCTGTTGCGAGAAGCTCTGTCTATGTTAGGACAATTTGAGGGACTGCCTAATTTGGAAGCTCTCGAAGGTTTGCGCTTAGGGTTAGGGGTAAAAAGCAATGACCGAAAGATAATATCTTTGGCAAAAAATCCACTGGAGAATTCAAATCTTCTCGGAGAACTGTTTACAGCCATATCTCAAAAGCAAGTCATTGAACTGCATTACCATAAATTTCAGGACTCCAACAAAACGTTGTCTCTAAATGTGCATCCATACCTACTCAAAGAGTACAATCGCAGATGGTATTTGTTTGCGGCAGCGGAATCGGACGAAAAGTTTCTCTGTTTTGCACTTGACAGAATAGATAGTGTAGTGCCTCTGCCTTCACATCACTATCTGGAATATGAGGGAGATATCAACGAGAGGTTTGAAGATATCATCGGCGTTACGCTCAATGATGGTCCTGTATTGCAAATCGTATTTTGGGTTAGTGACAGATCAAAAGACTATGTCGAGACAAAGCCTCTCCACGATTCGCAGAAACGTATTAAGGTTGAACTTGAAGAAGAATTAAGAAACGAATATCCAATTCTTACAGGGGGAAAGTTCTTCCAAATAGAGTGCATTGAGAATTATGAACTCATTCGGGAACTTTCATCTTTTGGAAAGGAGTTGGCTGTTCTTCAACCAACTGCGATCAAAGAGAAAGTTGCGACAAGGATTGCAGAAATGAACGAGATTTATAAAAGAATTTAGTTGCGAACAATGTGTTCGTGGGGCTGTTGTACCTTTGCACCAACAAAAAACAAATGACTATGGTAAATCGTTCAGAAAAGATATTTGGAAACGTGATAGTAATTCAACACTCTGATTATAAATGGGGTGTTGTCAACGCTGCAGGTGAGGAAATTGTTCCTTTTGGAAAGTATGACTGGATAGATGGTTTTGACAGTGGACTTGCCCGCGTAAAAAAAGGAAAGGCACCGAATAATCTTGACTGCAATAACAAATGGGGGATAATCAATGAAAAGGGAGAAGAAGTTCTCCCAGTTGAATATGACAACATTTGGAATTTTGTTGGTAAGAATCGTTTCTCCACCAAAGTGGTGAAAAATGGGGCAAGTCATGAAGTATACCTCCATGAACTTAATCCATCTTTGCCATTACGAGGTAAGAAGACGCATCCTTATCAAAATCAAAACGATGTCTATGAATATGCAGATGAGGATGAATATGGTACGCACTATGGAGACTTTGCAGGAACCTATGCACAAGATGTTGCAGGATTTAGCGACGATGTGATATATGATGCTTTCGAAGGCGACCCGGATGCATATTGGAATATTGATTAAAAAATGCAATATTGCGAACATAGGGTTCGCAAGTGTTTCGTACCTTTGCACAAGAAAATAAAAACAAGCGGTCTTTGACAGTAGAGAACTGAAGATAAATTTGAACTTCGTCCAGCGTGGCGCAAGCCCTATTCTTTAAGAGTAGATTCGCAGGATGTCTTCTAATGGCTCCGGTCATTTGAAGATAACAATGTTAGCACGTTAACGTGAACTATTTGTATACGTAGTATACTTTCTGTTGTGTTATATTGTATTTTATTGTTCTATAGTTAGGCTTTTATATAAAGAAACGATTTTTCAGTTCATTGTCATTGACCGCTTTTTAATAATAATAAAAATAAGATATGGATAAAACGACAATAGCAACATTGGCCAGACAGATGGAGACAAAAGAAGATCTCCTCGCTCTTCTCAACCGCATAAAGCAGGATGAGATGAAGGAGTGTGGCTGTGAGGATAAGTTTTATCCATTCACAATGAAACATCTTCTTTATTATTGCAACCCTAATCACGCCTTTCATCGCTACAAGGAATTCAAGATAAAGAAGAAGTCTGGAGGTTTTAGACAAATAACAGCTCCGCGCAATAAAAGTTTCATGCTTATTCTCAACTATGTGAATGAAATTTTTAAGGCTATTTACACCCCGTCTAAATATGCTATGGGATTTACAGAGGGACGTTCTGTTGTAGACAATGCATCCGAACACATAGGGATGAATTATGTCTTTAACATTGACCTTAAAGACTTTTTCCCAAGTATAGAGCAGCCAAGAGTATGGAAGCGGCTGCAGTTAAAGCCCTTGAACTTCCCTCTACCTGTAGCAAATGTCCTGGCTGGTCTTTGTTCCATGAGATGTGGAAAGGACAAAGAAGGTAAATATCGTTTTGTGCTTCCTCAAGGTGCTCCGACATCTCCAATCATTACCAATATGATTTGTGACACGTTGGACAGAAGATTAGCCGGCTTAGCTAAACGTTTTGGTCTGAACTATTCTCGCTATGCCGATGATATTACCTTCAGCAGCATGCATAACGTATATAGCGCTGACGGTGAGTTTGTGACAGAACTCAAACGTATAATTGCCGGACAAGGTTTTACAATGAATGAAGCTAAGACTCGTTTACAAAAACTTGGCGCTCGCCAGGAAGTGACAGGGCTCATCGTCAGCAAAAAAGTCAATGTCAGCCAGAAATATGTCCGCGACGTTCGTAACCTGTTATATATCTGGGATAGATACGGATACACTGTAGCATACGCGAAATTCTATCCGAAGTATAAAGAAGCGAAGGGACACGTCAAGAAGGGCAATCCGGATTTAGTCAATGTGATTGATGGGAAACTGATGTATCTGAAGATGGTCAAAGGGGAAGATGATTCTGGCTATCAACGCCTCAACTCAAAATTCAGAGTATTAGTTTCTTCACTGTCAGATCCAAACAAAACGACCGAACATGGTATCACATATATCGAGACAATGACAGTAAATGACTTTGAAAAGAAGAACAACACTGAGATTTTCATTAGGGAAACTTCTCCTAAAGAATATTTCATTTCTCCAGATGCTACTAAGGAACAAGTCGATGAGGCCCAAAGGAAATCTCTTGAAACATTCGTCCCTCATAGATATGGTTCTTTTTCTCTTGGTGGGAAAAAGCAGAAGGCTTCTGTAAACAAGTCTATTACAAAGGACGAGGAGCAAAGAAAAGATATGTTGTCTATTTCACGTTGCCGGGATTCTAAGGGAGAATTGTTTTGGTTGCTTCATAAGTCAAACAAAATAACCGTTCCAAATGTGTCACCAGTCGATATTGACGAGTTGAACAACGATTTGGACTCATTATTAAGTATGTAATATGGATGAAAAATTGAAATCCACCATAGATAAGGTAGTCAAACTCGCGAATCAAAATACAGAGTTTGGCGAAGAGTTGCGGAAGAGGTTAGGAATAACCTCCTCAAGCATTGTCAGTGCAACTGACTACAAAATTGACGACATCTACGAATATTGTATAGAAAAAGTTGTAAGAAGGCAAGCCAAGGAATTTTATGCAGATTTCCCTCTGTCCAGTATTTCTGATGTCCTTATCAAAGACTTCTGTCGGATGGAATCTTTTCGACGTAAAGATAATTTTGGTGATTTCTGTCTTTCTTTGTATCAGCAAATTGAATGCATTACCAATAAGTTGTGTACATCACCAGCATTGTCTACAATAGTAGAAAAAATGTTCGGGTATCCAGCATATGTCAAATATGGAAAAGATATCGAACCGACAATAGATAATCGAACAGGCGAATATACAATAGCAGCACTCCTGTTTCCTGGCCAAAATAAGAAAACTGGACTACCAAATAGTATTGAAAAATCTAAGACGGTATTGCAGTCTCAGTATGCTATTGACAAAGTTAGAATAATTGTTTATTTCTTAGGATATCAATGTATAATGAAAAACAGCGACTATGATTGCTTTAAGGAATTTACATCCGTGCTAGCAGACATATATTCCTGCCGCAACACAAATCATAGAGGCAACTCTACTACTTCATGGGAGCAAGAAACGTTGGATAGAATTATACCACATAAGGGTATCTATTATTTGAAATTTCTAGGGGCATTAACAGAATATGTTGACTGTGTAAAAAACGGTTACCCCGAGATAAATAAAATGCTTAGGTATACAGAAACCATCAAGTCAAAAACAATTGAATCTTCTGGTCCAAAAATATTAGGAAAAATAGATCTCCCTGATGATGGACGTAAGCGGATTAAATAAATCATATTATAATCCTCCATTGTTACCAAAAAGGGACATAAGGATTTTGCCAGATGCATCTATAGAGTTATCAACGATGATACACCAACCGAGCGGTCAGCCACGGTGGTTCAGAATTGGATGCGAATTATTAATATTAAAACTGACTGATTATGTACAAAAGAATTGTATTGAACGAGCCGCATGCCTCGATGGAAGGCTTGTATGATGCGGACAAGAGTTATTGGCAGATTGATGCCGATTTTCTGAATAACGTTGTTATCAAGTGGACTGACTGGCACACTGACTACCTCTTCCATGGAGTCAGCGACAGTCGTATCACAACGGTGCGCTTCCCCTACTCGCGATTCATTGTCGATGCCGAGCGCCTGTGGCACGACCCGATGGAAAGCATTGGACAGGGCATCGTCTATAAGGAATTTGAGACATACCGCCGAGTTGTACCGGCAGAATCGGAACAGAATCTGTTGCGACTTTGGCAATGGCATCAGCAACGTTTGGGCCTGGCTTTACAGGAGGATGCATTGCTCCTCGACTGCCACTCGTTTCCTGAAGAATTGAGCGATGTCGACATCTGTATCGGATATAACGAGGATTGGTCGAAACCGTCAAAAAAGACGATAGAAATGGCTGTCAACCATTTTATGGACAAAGGATACAAAGTCGGTGTTAACTATCCGTACAGCAACTCGGAAGCTCCAGAGTGTTATTTGCACTATCACTCACTGATGTTGGAAGTCAACAAGAAGACCTACTTGAAATCCGGTTCCATACTTCTTCAAGATGATGGTCTAAGGAATGTTATTGCAGAATTTCAAGAACGGCTTTTATCTTGACGTTCGATAGAACGTTTGTAACTTTAATAAAAATAAAAGTTATGTCCGAACAAATTTGTGTTATAGGATACTATGAGGAAGGCCAGATGGCATGGAAGAAGA
>CAVCAW010000083.1:0-1669 GCA_963600315.1 Bacteroidaceae bacterium
TCATTACTATTACTCCCAGAATCAATAGAATTGTTTTTTTTACTAGCGAATTCATTTTATTTATATTTTAAAGTTTTATTTTCCTATGATTTTATTATAAACTGATGTAACATCGGCACTGTTAATGTGACCATCTCGATTAACATCAGCCCTAGAGGATAAAACACCAGAACTATTACCTTTTGTGATGTAGTTATATATACTAACAACGTCAGCAGAATTAACCACTCCATCTTTGTTTACATCCTCATTAGCATATTTACTTGGCGTGATATTTACACACAATGGTTCTGATTCCAAATAATCGGTGGCTGACGCAGAGATCATAACAGAATAAGTCGTTTCTGTCGTAAGATTGCTAATATGAATATCGGTGTCGGAAACACTAATGCTCGAGACCAATAAGTCCCCATCATATACACGCACTATGTAGTTCTCTGCAAATTCAGTTGAGTCAATTGAAATAAATACATCATTGCTTGAAATGTTTGTGACGACAGCCTTCTGTGGACTAGCAAGGCGACCACTACATTGATAGTAAAATATAATGTTGTCGTTCTGCTCATGGATGTTTTTTAGCCTTATATCAAGTTTGCCTCCCGTATACACTTTGGTTGACGGTGTGGTCGTTGAATTTAGTTCTGTAATATTCTTCAAGCCAGGAAAAGGATCTCCTTTGTAATCGGATGCCTTTGTTGAAATTTTTGTAAGAGTATTGTCCGCAGGTATTATTGTCATTCGTTGGTGCGACACACTGTTGTTGACCGTATTCCCAGTCCAAGCACTAGAACTATAATCAACATGCAGTACTAGCATTCCTTCTCCATAGAGTTTCATATACCATGGCGAACTTTGACGATTTTCTAACAAATAATATTCATTACCAGTCTTGTCGGCAGGATTTAGAATACGGTAGGCGCGGTTTTTTCTATTTGAGTGTAGCGGAGCTATTGAAACTTCTTGTTTAAAATCATAGAGGGTGTCAATTTTCAGCCACCCCATGAATTCTCGTTCGTAGGAGGTGTATCCTACGGGAGTCCTACTCAAGTTGTTGTATTGTCCATAATCCATTATTGACCAAGCATCCATACCGAATACATTACTTGCCGTGGTCGTATTATAAAAGTCGGGCAAACCTAATGCGTGTGAAAATTCATGACAGAGGGTACCAATGCCATCGAACATTTCCCCCGTGCCATAGTCTGCCAATTCATCCATTACTAATCCGGCAGTCAATTTGATATTACCTCTTGTATGGCTCAGTGAATATTGGTAAGAAGCCCATATTTGCTCGCTATCTCCCGATACCTGTTCTCCGTGGCCAGGATAAATTACTATAACAAAAAGCTCACCTTTATCATTGAGGTATTTTGAGAAATCCACGCCTTTGGCAATGGCAGAGTCTGTCGCTTCAGAGATATATGTACGTACTCTCAAATCATTTCCACCGCTATTCTTTCCATAATAACTGCCGTTTTGGCTAACTTTTACTTTAGCTACGATATCGAAAGTTGGTCTAAATAAGCTATCGCTTTGGGCTATGAAATAATCACGCACGCTTCCTGCTCCACCCTCAAGAGTATATGAGGATGCGTTGAAATGATTATTAAAACGTTCTTCATCATTTCCTTCTTGAAAAGCCTGATCCTTGAATTCAGCTAATATTACC
>CAVCAW010000083.1:1679-4585 GCA_963600315.1 Bacteroidaceae bacterium
ATGCAAGTTTTCCAACACCATATCGAGTTGCTCCTCTCATTCCGACAAACTCATAGAAAGCTTCGCCTTTTTCAGATGCATAAATGCTTTCTGTTTCTGATCGCTTCGCAGATTCATGTGCTAATGTTTCAGACGCTGCAACATTTCCGTAATTATCAAATTCCGCATAGCAAAAATCTCCATTGTTATTTGGAAACACGGGTACACCATCGCTTGTAACATAATAAAGCAAGTGGTCTGCACCTGTCCTCGTAACTGTAAGCGATGTGCCATCTGACTGTTTAATCGTTTTTGTTATCCTGAAAACAGGTCCAGCATACAAACAACATGCCGCCAATAACGCTACTAAAATAGTAATTGTTCTATTCGCCAGATTCATGTTTAACGATTGTTATACGTTAGAATATAATTATCAATTAGTTGTCTTGCAATACTAAGCGGTTGTGGAATCGCCGGCAGTTTATGTATATCATACCAACCTCCATCGACTAACTCTGAAGTCTGTAATTTAAGTTCACCACCTTTATAATGCGCAAAAAAACCAAGCATTAGACCTTGTGGATATGGCCATGGCTGACTTCCGAAATAACTAATATTATCAATCTCAAGCTGAGTCTCTTCAGTAACTTCACGTATAACTGCCTCTTCCAAGGATTCCCCGAACTCAACGAATCCTGCAACCAAACCATAATAGTTCCCCTTAAACGCTTTGGAACGTACAAGTAGTATTCGTTCATTGTCATGAATAAGTACGATAATTGCAGGTGATATCATCGTCCATTCTTCTTTGTGGCAATGAGGGCATGTTTTGCTTATTGTAGACGTGCTAATAAGTTTTGCCCCACATTGACCGCAATATTGATGTGTCCGATTCCAAAAGAGTATTTCCGCAGCTTTACCTGCACGTTGATAATCTTGTAATGGCAAATATTCATAACTCTCACGTAGTCCAATCGCCTTGTACCCAGTAGGAATACTATCAACTGTAGCAGCAACACAAATCTCAGCATCAGAAGTCGAAAATTCCAATTCTGCTGATGTTTTTTCTGAAAATTGAGGAATCCTATTGTCAGAAGTCAGTAACAGACTATCTTTATAGAACAAATAATGTTGCATTTTTGACATCAACGTGTTTTACGCGAAGCGCCGCTAGTTGCATCTGTCGTTTTCAATGGGGCTTGAGCAGAGTCTCCTGTTATTTTATTGTTCGCTTTGACGAGACGAGCTCGTTCGTCATTTTGGTGCTGCGAATTAATCTCGTCTTTAGTACGCAATTCTTTATATATAATGTTAATTCCTGGATTTTGATTGTAGATAGTTTCTTTGAACATCTCAGGTGTATACGAAATCGGTTGACGTGTCAATTCCGGCACATTGTAGCTTTTAAGAAGCATTAGATTTTGCATAGGGTCTTCTTGCGGTAGCATAAATGCTTTGCGAGGTTGTCCGCTCTTATCGAAATAAGCTATGTAAGGACGAGTATATGAACCGTCGTTGCGTCGCGAGCTAAACACAAACCACCGTCCATTTGAACTCCATGAATGATAAGAATCTACATCGTTTGAATTGGCAGCAGTCAACGGATATAACTCACCTGTCAGAAGATTTTTAACCCATTGGTCAGAACTTTTGTGCCATATATGAAACTGCCCGTAATTACCCAGTGTAAACAGTAAATATTTACCGTCTGGACTAACCCGTGGAACCGAGGCGCTCTTATTCATAGAAACACAATCAACTACAATTTCGGGAGTGCCAAAAGTCATAGTCTGTTCGTCAAAAGTAACACTCATTATATTATAACGCAGACTACGATAATTGTCGATAACATATTCCATTTTGACAGAATCTGTTACTCCTGCCATTGAGGGAGATTGTGCTTGGCAGAAATAAATTTTCTTTCCGTCAGGTGCCCATGACGGAAAAGTTTCCATCGATGCCTCACCCTTTATTATATTGCTGACTTCATGAGTGTCCGCATTGTAAAAGATGAGGTCGCTTCCATAATCAAGAACCTCAATCTTTTCATGGTCTTTAATGTGAAACACCTGTCCTGTAAGATTAGAGGAAAATACTACATAATTCTTTTTCGGATGCCAAGATGGATAAACTGCGGATCCTAGAATTGAGTCATTCTTGAAATTTATTTTTTCAACTTTGCCGTCTCGTGCAATTATGGTTCCTCCCATATTAGCACGTACATGAAACAGCATAGTTTTGCCATCATAATTTTGAAAATTGTGACAATTGACACAATGGTTTTCATCAGAGTTATCTGCTCGGTTGTTTTCGTAAATAACGTTTTGTTCAAAATTTGTTAGGTTACGTTGGTATAGTCCCAATTGTCTATAAAGTTCAAAGCCTGGTTCTATTAACCTATACGACAAGTATGGGTCAATATCTTCTTTTGCTACATATAACTTAAAAGGGGTGAAACTATGCCATTGGTCTCCTTGTTTTTCATAAACTATGATTTCTGCTTCGCTTCCTTTGTTCTTTTTTAATATATTGCGCCACTGCGAACTGTCTATCTGTACTACGCCGTCTTCTTGAGCTCCTGTAACAATTTCATCACCATCAGCTCCTTTAATACGCACTACATATTCAGAGGCATTTGACTTTACAATAAAATTGAGAGGTGCAATGTTTGATGGTATTGTAACGTCCGTGTAGTCTGGATAAATTACTGCGTGTTTTCCGTTGGGTTGTGCGTTTTCGGGCACGACATAATTTCTATTGCAAGACACTAGTCCCAGACAGATACAAAACAATAGTATTTTGCTAATATTCAAAACTTTCTCCATGGTAGTTCGTCAATTAGTTTACGCCACTTTTTTCATTTTTATTATCGACTGCATAGTTCTCGTCAGGCACATTTTGGAAATAATAGTAGAACTCATAAGTAC
>CAVCAW010000083.1:4654-9600 GCA_963600315.1 Bacteroidaceae bacterium
AGATATTTTTCCATGAACTCACGAGCTTTTCTTTTTGACCTTTCGTTACGTTCTTCCAAGCTTAGTTGTTTTGACGGTGTTTCGCTTTTCGGGAAACAATCTTCCATGAAATTTTTCATTTCCTGCAATGTGTATTGAGACAAATTGAGAGACTTCAATATAGATAGGTTCTTCAGGTTTTTGACAACAATAGCCTCTTCAAACGTTTTAGAGAGCATCATGTTATTTTGTATCATCGTGATGATTCTTTCCCAAAAACCATTAAGGTCCTTGGAATATAAGCAGGCGTAGAGGCAATTGTTGAGGCCGCGTACACTTTTAGCTTCTAGTAGTCTAACGTTGTAGCCCAAAAACATCGGCTTGCGATAGGCTTGTTCGAAAGAGTCGTTCACAGGCTGAAGCTCTATCACACTCGCCAGTTCAGTGTCATGTGCTACTAAATTGTAATCAGAAAGCATCTCGCTATACTTTTCTACAAATTTCGATTCAAACGGGACTTTTCTCAAGATAGCAAGATATTTTTCTGCCAAAGCATTTTCTTTGTCAACCAGTGCGCATTTGACCATATATTTCAACCTAGCTATAGATGGACCTTCTATAACAGTCTGTTCAACAGCCTCGTGGTAAGCCGACCTAGTCAAGCCCGCATAGAAATTACAATAAATAATGATATAGTCCATACCACTATCGATGTTTCCATTGGTGCGCGTAAGATGAATATTGCCATATTGCATCGGTATATTGAACAATTCTGATGACAACTGACCGTTTTGATTGAGGGCTACTGCGTAAAGCCCCATAACAGTACGCGAAGGTCGTGACGCTTTTTTTGCCGTTTCTGCCATCTTGTCCCAATCTTCATTATACATAAACCTCTCCATACTGCAAGTAATGCGATCATTTTGGGCGTATGTAAGTGCTAAGGAAACGCTTGACGATATTAATATGATTAATAGGCTAAGCGCTCCGAATGTACAATAGTGTTTATCTGCTTCAAAAATATCTACTAAAGAATGTAGACAAATTTTCGTCTTGAAAATTAATTTGGAACATACAGCAAGAAACATTGTGCCCAACAAGGCAATAAAAGGCACTGTCATAATCCAACTTAATTCACGCAAATAAATCAAGTTCAAGCCTTGATAGAGAATAAAAAATATATACAAAAACGGTAAAGCGACGGGAATTAAATGCCACCACCCCTTCAGTCTGAACGTACGGTCAATCAGCCATGCAGACAAAGTAAGCATCACTGCCAAAAGCAACGAGGCCAAAATAGGACAAGCTCCCACTAACAACATAAAACGTCCTATAGCATAAAGCCAGCCCAGTGGTTGCGACAAATACGACTGCATCACAACACTATCAAAGGCGAAGAAACTTCTTTGCTCCGCAATGTATAACACGTCACCATACAGCAAATAAACGAACAGCCACAAAGCTATAAACTCCACTACAAAAACACGTGTATTTGCTAGTCGAGACATAAATTTGTTTTTCCAATTTGGTGCATTTGCTACCGTTAAGCCGTCACACCTTTTACTATTACTAGCGACTCTGGCTTTATCTTTGTGATTAGGCGTTTTATTTTGTTTGCTGCTTTTAGCCATTGTAATATATATAAATTGTTAAAGCAAAGTTAGGAAAACTATCTTGAACAGCCAAAAGGCCAGTAAAATTTGATAGACAATTCAATCTAAAAAATCTCAACAAATCTAAATGTCTCATTTCGATAAAACATTGAGCTATCTTGGCAATTTCGGCGGAAATTGAAATGCGCATCGACCGGAGTTTTTATCTATTTCGGGCGAAAACGTTATCCATATCGACGAAATCAAGTTGAACAAATCTGCAAAAATCAAATTTGCATGTCCTATTAACATATTACTCATCAGCCATAAAATCACTTGATATTGATTAGACAAGCAATCCGCAAGAAAGAAAATGCATCTTTGTTACATAAATAGTGCAGAAAATATTGCGGTCTTTAAATTAAATGATTAAATTTGCGTAAAGTTTTTCTTAATTAACACCAAAATAATTTATGGCAACTAAACGAGTTTACACCTTCGGCAACGGCAAAGCTGAAGGAAACGCGCAAATGCGCGAGGCACTTGGAGGAAAAGGTGCGAACCTCGCGGAAATGAACCTTATCGGGGTACCCGTGCCTCCAGGTTTCACAATCACCACTGACACTTGTAATGAATACTATGAGGTGGGGCAAGAAAAAATTGTGGAATTACTTAATGACGAAGTAAATGCAGCCGTGGCTCACGTAGAGGCATTGATGAACTGCAAGTTCGGTGATATTAACAATCCGTTATTGGTTTCTGTAAGATCTGGTGCACGTGCTTCAATGCCTGGCATGATGGATACTATCCTCAATCTGGGATTGAACGACGAAGTGGCAGAAGGTATGTGCAAGAAGACCAATAATCCTCATTTCGTTTATGATAGCTATCGTCGTTTTGTCCAAATGTACGGAGACGTTGTTCTTGGTATGAAACCCGTAAACAAAGAGGACATCGATCCATTTGAAGCCATCATTGAGAAAGTTAAAGATGAACAAGGTGTTACTCTAGACAAGGACTTGTCCGTAGAGTCACTGAAAAAACTTGTTGTACTTTTCAAAAAAGCCATCAAAGAGCAAACTGGAGCTGAATTCCCGACAGACCCGATGGAACAGCTTTGGGGTGCTATCTGCGCAGTGTTCCGTAGTTGGATGAATGAGCGCGCTATCCTCTACCGCAAGATGGAAGGCATACCTGACGAATGGGGAACTGCCGTTTCTGTAATGGCCATGGTGTTCGGTAATATGGGTGACACTTCTGCTACAGGCGTTTGCTTCTCTCGTGATGCAGGTAATGGTGAAAATATATTCAACGGCGAATACCTTATTAACGCACAGGGTGAAGATGTAGTGGCAGGAATTCGCACTCCTCAACAAATTACTAAAATTGGCTCTCAGCGTTGGGCAGAGCGTGCTGGAATTTCCGAAGAAGAGCGCATTGCTAAATATCCTTCAATGGAAGAGGCTATGCCTGAACTCTACGCTGAACTTGATTCTATTCAGAATAAGTTGGAACAGCACTATCGTGACATGCAAGATATGGAGTTTACTGTTCAAGAAGGAAAACTTTGGTTCCTTCAAACTCGCAACGGAAAGCGTACAGGTACTGCAATGGTCAAGATTGCCATGGATTTGGTAAAAGAAGGACTTATTGATGAGAAGACTGCAATTATGAGGTGTGAACCACAGAAACTCGACGAGTTGCTTCACCCTGTATTTGATAAACTCGCTTTGTCAAAAGTTAAGCCTATCACACAAGGTCTTCCTGCATCACCTGGTGCGGCTTGCGGTCAAATCGTCTTCCATGCAGACGATGCAGAGGCTTGGCACAACGACGGTCACAAAGTTGTTATGGTACGTATTGAGACTTCACCCGAAGACCTTGCTGGTATGTCCGCAGCAGAAGGAATCCTCACAGCGCGTGGAGGTATGACTTCACATGCCGCAGTGGTTGCACGCGGTATGGGCAAATGCTGTGTGTCGGGCGCTGGAGCGATTAATGTGAATTACAAAACCAAAACTGTAGAAATTGATGGCACTGTATATAAAGAAGGCGACTTCATTTCTTTGAATGGTTCAACAGGTCAAGTGTTTGCGGGAGAAATACCTACCAAGGCAGCTGAATTGAGCGGTGATTTTAAAGAATTGATGGATCTCTGCGATAAGTATACCAAGATGGATGTACGCACAAATGCCGACACCCCACACGATGCACAGGTTGCACGCGATTTTGGTGCTAAGGGAATCGGACTTACTCGTACGGAGCATATGTTCTTTGATGGTCAGAAGATTATCGCCATGCGTGAAATGATTCTTGCCGACACTGTTGAAGGACGTGAAAAAGCCCTTGCCAAATTGTTGCCATATCAAAAGAGCGATTTTTATGGAATACTCAAGGTGATGGATGGTCTTCACGTAAACATTCGTCTGCTTGATCCCCCACTCCACGAATTTGTCCCCCACGATCTTGCAGGTCAGCAGACTATGGCAAAAGAAATGGGTATAAGCATCGAAGAAATACAGAAGCGCGTCAACTCCCTTGCTGAAAACAATCCAATGTTAGGACATCGCGGATGTCGTTTGGGTATCACGTTCCCAGAGATTACTGCAATGCAGACAAGAGCAATTCTTGGTGCAGCTTGTCAACTCAAGAAAGAAGGATATGACCCTCGTCCTGAAATCATGGTTCCTCTGATTGGTATCTTGCATGAGTTAAAACAGCAGAAAGATATAATTAAGAAAGTTGCCGAAGAGGTATTTGCAGAAGAAGGGGTACGCATAGACTTTGAAATAGGAACTATGATTGAAACTCCTCGAGCAGCACTTACCGCAGGTCGCATTGCTACAGAAGCTGAGTATTTCTCATTCGGAACTAACGACCTCACCCAGATGACATTTGGATATTCGCGCGATGACATTGCTTCATTCCTTCCTGCTTATCTAGAGAAGAAAATTTTGAACGTTGACCCATTCCAGGTTCTTGACCAGAATGGTGTTGGACAGCTCATCAAGATGGCGGTAGAGAATGGTCGTGCAGTAAGGCCTAACCTCCGTACTGGAATTTGCGGTGAACATGGAGGTGAACCTACTTCGGTTAAATTCTGTGCTAAAGTCGGCATGAATTATGCATCATGTTCTCCTTTCCGTGTACCTATCGCACGACTAGCTGCCGCGCAGGCCGCTATTGAGGAATAGAATAACAGTTAGATTCTAATACTAGATTGAGTTAGGCGGATCACCCTTCATAGATTTGGGGTGTTCCGTCTAACATTTTTGTTGTGAATATACTAGGAATAATAGGAAATGGCAAGACGGCTCACTCGACAAACTAGGGGGAATTGAGATAAAATTCATACATTTGCAGTATGAACAATCA
>CAVCAW010000084.1:0-1297 GCA_963600315.1 Bacteroidaceae bacterium
ATTTAATTTTTGATACCTAAATGAACATTTCACTTGAGAGAGCAGAAAACGCTGTTGCTGGTAAACTGATTGTAACTGTGAATAAGGACGACTACCAGGACAAGGTGGCCGCATCTTTAAAAAAGATAAAACAAAATGCCCAAATGCCAGGTTTTCGCAAGGGTATGGTGCCGATGGGACTTGTGCAGAAAATGTATGGCACAGAAGTTAAGGCTGAAGAGTTGCAGAAAATATTGACATCATCGGTAAATGATTATATAGACAACGAAAAGCTGAAAGTGTTGGGAGAACCGATGCTTGCTGAGGATAATTCTCAGATGAACATTGATTCGGATGAAGAATTTTGTGTAAAGTTTGATCTCGTTTTTGCTCCTGAAGTATCCGTTAAACTTGACGGCAGAACCACTGTTGACTATTATCACATTTCAGTTGATGATAATAGCGTTAAGGAGCGTATAGATCAATATTGTCGTGAGCGTGGAACGTACACTGATGCTGAGACATATGCAGATAACGATCTTTTGAAAGGAAATCTTGTTGAAAAAGTCGAAGGTGAAGGTGCGTTGAATATAGACAGCGTAAGTTTGATTCCTAAGTTTTTCAATAATGATGAACAGAGAGGAATTTTCGCTTCGGCAAAGAAGGGTGAGAACATAGTTTTTAACCCCTCCAAAGCCTACGAAGGCAGAGAGGCAGAACTTGCTTCAATACTTAAAGTTGACAAAGATGAAGCAATAAAACACAACGGTGACTTTACTTTCCATATTGCCGAAATTAGTCATTTTGAACCTGCAAAGATAGACGCAACTTTGTTTGACGCTGTTTATCAAGGTGCAGATATAAAGACAGAGGATGAATTTGCAGCTAGAGTTAAGACAGATTTGCAAGGACAATATGAGTTGGATTCAGACTATAAGTTCTATCTAGATCTTAAAACTGTAGCAATGAAAAAGGCAGGAGAATTGCCTCTGGCCGAAGACTTGTTGAAGAAAATGGCATTGCAAAATGCGAAATCTGAGGAAACCAAAAAGCAGTTGGATGAACAATTCGCAAATTACCTTACAGAATTGCGCTGGAGCATCGTGAGAAACGAACTTGTCAAGTCCTTTGAAATCAAGATTGACGATGCAGCTTTGATGAGCGCATCAAAGAAACGTATTGTGCTTCAAATGGCTCAATACGGTATAATGAATATACCCGAAGAATATTTGGAGAAAATTGCAGAGGAAAGAGTAAAAGATCCGAAAACGTATGACGGAATATTGAGCACTGCTATCGAAACGGCTTTGGTTGATGC
>CAVCAW010000084.1:1307-2510 GCA_963600315.1 Bacteroidaceae bacterium
AAACTGAAAGAGAGTACTGTCTCTATCTCTGAATTCAATAAAATGTTCCAATAACAATTGAAACGAGCAAAAAGCCAGTACATTCTATCGTCTTGATAGCATGAACTGGCTTTTTTCATTATATGCCAACCATCATTTTTCTTGAGATTATAAGTGTTTTTCCTAAATAAACATACTACGTGCTGAGGTTATGATTGGATAGGTGTAGTTTTCTTATTAGCTATATATATATTAATATTTGTTCGTTATGCACAGAAGTGATTTTGAAAAATTTGCGACTGGTCATGTGGGTATAAACTCAATGATACTTAGCGATGTAATAAAAAATCAGGGGCAGTATATCAATCCCTATATTTTGGAGGAAAGACAGCTTAATGTAACACAGATGGATGTTTTTAGCCGTCTAATGATGGATAGAGTAATCTTTTTAGGAACACAAATTGACGATTATACGGCTAATACATTGCAGGCTCAGCTGCTTTATTTGGAGTCCGTGGACCCAGACAAAGATATTTCGATTTACATAAATAGTCCTGGAGGGTCTGTAAGTGCGGGCATGGGAATATATGACACAATGCAGTATATTAAGTGCGACGTGTCTACAATTTGCACAGGCATGGCCGCTTCAATGGCCGCTGTTTTGCTCGTAAGCGGTCAGGAAGGAAAGCGTTCATGCTTACCCCACAGTCGTGTCATGATACATCAGCCTTTAGGTGGTGTACAAGGTCAAGCAACCGATATTGAAATTACAGCCCGGGAAATTCTTAAAATCAAGAAAGAATTGACTCAAATCATCGCAACTCATTCTCACAAAGACTATGAAACGGTACGCACTGATGCCGAACGTGATTTCTGGATGAGCGCTAAAGAAGCATTGGATTACGGTATGGTGGATTGCATTCTTGAAAGGAAGAAATAAGATGGCAAAAAAATATAAAGAGGAGCATTGTTGTTCTTTTTGTGGTAGGCCTGACAAAGAGGTTTCACTGCTTATTGAAGGAATGTCAGGTAGCTTTATTTGTAGTGATTGTGTGAGACGAGCTGCTGACGTTGTTGATTATCATGACAACTCATCTTTAGAGCGGTTTTCCTCGCCAAAATATAATGTGAATTTCAA
Source organism: Bacteroidaceae bacterium (assembly GCA_963600315.1). Lineage (GTDB taxonomy): Bacteria > Bacteroidota > Bacteroidia > Bacteroidales > Bacteroidaceae > UBA6382. Next base: position 2,425 of record CAVCAW010000084.1, read on the forward strand.
AAACGTACCCAAGCCCAAGGAAATTAAAGCTTTTTTAGATGAATATGTAATCGGGCAAGACGATGCAAAGAAAACCCTCAGTGTCG
>CAVCAW010000084.1:2520-9486 GCA_963600315.1 Bacteroidaceae bacterium
CATTATAAGCGGTTGGGTCAAGTCGCAAACGACGACAATGATGTTGAGATAGAAAAGAGCAATATTATAATGTGCGGTTCTACAGGAACTGGCAAAACTTTGCTTGCTAGGTCTATCGCTCATATGATTAAGGTTCCATTCACTATTGTTGACGCAACAGTCTTTACCGAAGCAGGATATGTAGGTGAGGACATTGAAAGTATTTTGACCAGATTGCTTCAAGCTGCTGACTATGATGTTCAAGCTGCTGAATGTGGCATAGTGTTTATTGATGAAATAGATAAAATTGCACGAAAAAGCGATAATCCCTCAATAACACGTGATGTTAGTGGCGAAGGTGTACAACAAGGTCTATTGAAATTGCTTGAGGGGTCGATAGTCAATGTTCCGCCAAAGGGAGGACGTAAACATCCTGATCAAGAGTATATTCATGTAGATACGAAAAATATCTTGTTTATTTGCGGGGGAGCTTTTGACGGTATTGAAAGGAAAATAGCACAAAGGATGAATACTCATGTGGTTGGTTACAATTCTGTACAAAATGTATACAATATAGACAAGAAAAACTTGATGAAATACATCATGCCACAGGACTTGAAGTCGTTTGGGCTTATTCCTGAAATTATAGGACGCCTGCCGATACTAACATATCTTAACCCCTTGGATAAGTCTGCTTTGAGAAAAATTCTCACTGAGCCTAAGAATTCAATCATAAAGCAGTATTTGAAAATTATGGAAATTGATGGTGTCACAATGGTGATTGATGACGATGTTTACAATTTTATTGTTGATAGAGCTTTAGATTATAAACTTGGGGCTCGTGGTCTTCGTTCAATTGTAGAGGGAGTCCTAAGAGATGCCTTGTTTGAATTACCGTCATCAAGAAAGAAAACATTCAATCTTACACTTGATTATGCAAAAGAACATCTGAAGGAAAACCTCTCTCTCTCGTAATTTTTTTTCTGCTAATAGTTTATATGACATATTTTCAGCCATAGTGGTCAGATAAAATTCAAACAAACAAAATACAAGTCCGAAGTCCGATTGTAATAGTGCTTCGGGCTTTATTTTTTGGAAGTCAATCCTTGCTAATCAAATACAGTTGTTTCTGGCGGTAATATTGCATGTCTTCAGCATAAACCTCAACATTTTTCAGTCACTTCTGTTGAAATTGTAAAAAAAATCTAGATGATGATAAATAGGGGAAATTTGCCTTGTTGATAGCGGTCGTTTGCTTCTTTATAATTGCGTTTTTGTGCAATAAAAACGGTAACTTTGCGTTAGTATTGAGATAAAGGGCGATAGTATTGTTGCCGTAGTTTATAGCTGTTTAAAAACGGTTCATGTTATGATTGATTACATTACTGGTATATTAAGTGAACTTACACCTGCTTGTGCTGTTATTGAGGCTCATGGAGTGGGGTTTGCGATGAATATTTCGCTAAGTACGTTTTCTGCCTTGGAAGGTTGCAACGAGGCAAAATTATATGTATATGAAAATGTAAGGGAGGATGCATGGGTTCTTTATGGCTTTGCTACTAAAGCTGAACGTGAGCTGTTTCTGAATCTGATTTCGGTAAATGGTGTTGGTGGTAATACTGCACGCACAATTTTGAGTTCCTATTCTGTGGTTGAGTTGTGTCGTATCATTGTTGATCAACAGACTGGTTTGCTAAAGGGTGTCAAAGGTATAGGTCCCAAGACTGCTCAGCGCATTATAGTGGACCTGGAAGACAAATTGCGTAATTCTATGCTCCTATCAGAGAATGGTGGTAGTGAGGCCACCATAGTCGGCAATAAGAGCGGACACCTATCTGAAGAAGGTGAAGAAGCCGTTGCCGCACTAACAATGCTAGGATTTTCGCCTGCTCCGACAAAGAAAGTTGTACGGAAACTCTTAGAGGAAGATAGTTCATTGAAAGTGGAGGCGATTATTAAGAAAGCCTTGAAGATGATGTAGTATTCTTCCCTATAGAATGTAGAAGTCATTTAATTAATTTTGAAAATCCCTTGAAAATCAAAAGACTATACATAAAGCGTATTTGGTATCAGTTTATTTTCGCTTGTTTGCTTATCGCAGGTGCATGGCAAATTGCAAGCGGAAGTAATCTTTATGGCATATTCTCAAGTCAATCAGTTTCCGAAAGTGCCGAAATTGCAACTAATGCTTTGACTGAAAACGACACTGTACGTTTTTCTGTAAAAAAGACTGCCCCCATAACCCAGGCGGATTTAAATTCTAAAACTGCAGACTTGAATGATGCCGAAAACCTGAATACGGCAGTACAATATGATGACAAGAGAGGTTTTTACATATTAGGTTCTAAAATTGGTGATAGCTATCTTAATACTCCGTTTTACATGACAAGTGAAGAGTATGAACGTTGGAGTATGAAGCGTAGCATGCAAGCCTATTTCCAGCGCAAGAATAAAGAAACTTTTGAAGAAGCTGGCAAAAAGAAATTTGACTTTACTGATATGCACTTTGACCTTGGACCAGCCGAGAAGATTTTTGGTCCTGGTGGAGTGCAGATTAAGACTCAAGGAGAGGCAGAACTAAAGATAGGTGCTAATATGAAGAATGTTGATAATCCATCTCTGCCTATTCGCAATCGCAAGACTTTCGGCTTCGATTTTGATGAAAAGGTTAATCTCAATCTTCAGGGCAAAATCGGTGACAAGATGGACATGAGTCTTAACTATAACACGGAGGCTTCCTTTGACTATGATGCCAAGAATCTGAAGTTGAAATATGAAGGTAAGGAGGATGAGATTATTAAACTTATTGAAGCTGGTAATATCTCGTTCCCGAGCAACAATTCTTTGGTGACAGGTGCGAGCAACTTGTTTGGTGTAAGAACTGATATGCAGTTTGGCAAGCTTAAGATACAAGCGGCTTTAAGTCAGAAAAAATCGGTAAGTAAAACGGTGAGTGCATCGGGCGGTACTCAGTTGACTTCGTTTGAAATAGCCGCAAACAATTATGAAGCTAATCGTCACTTTTTCTTATCGCATTTTTTTCGTGACAATTACGATAGATGGATGGCAAACCTTCCTAATGTCACGAGCGGTGTGACGATAAATAGAATTGAAATTTGGGTAACCAATAAAAATAACACAACATCTAATACACGCAACATTGTTGCTTTTGCCGATTTGGCGGAAAATAACCACATAAACAATAATAAGTGGCATTCTACAGGTGCGCGTAACCCTGCCAACAATAGTAATGACTTGTATAGTACAATAACTTCTAACTATCCAGATGCTAGGAACATAAACCAAGTTTATACCACCATGAATGCAGTTGGATTGGAGGGCGGTGTGGACTATGAAAAGATAGAAAGTGCTCGCTTGTTAGGTAGTAGTGAATATACTGTTAACAAATCTCTAGGTTTCATATCGCTCAAGACAACATTATTGACAGATCAAGTCCTCGCCGTTGCCTACGAATATTCTTATATGGGTCAAACCTATCAAGTAGGAGAATTCTCAACTGATCAAAACGACAACACTTCTTGTCTCTATGTTAAGTCGCTTAAAAATGCGGCAAACACTCCGTCGATGGCTAACTGGAAATTGATGATGAAGAATGTTTACAACCTAGGAGCTGGGTCCGTACAGAGCGAGAAATTCAGACTTGATATAAAATACTTGAGCGATACAACTGGAGTTTATCTGTCTTATCTTCCTGAGCAAGAATACAAGGATAGAACTTTGCTGTCTATGCTTAATTTGGATAGGCTTGACAATAAATTGCAGTCACACTCAAATGGATATTTTGACTTTGTCGACGGATACACAATAGATAAGACAACAGGAAGGGTTTTCTTTCCTGCAGCAGAACCGTTTGGTAGTTATCTTGCAAATATCATAAACAACAAGACAATAAGCGACAAATATGTCTTTCAAGAATTATATGATTCCACTCTCACTAGGGCTAAACAAATCATAGAGAAAGACAAGTATATGCTTACTGGTCAGTATAAGGGATCAGCTGGAGGTAATGTGATATCACTTGGGTCAGGCAATGTGCCACGAGGATCGGTTGTGGTTACTGCTGGTGGCGTTACGCTAAACGAAAATACGGATTATACAGTAAACTATACGGCAGGTGAAGTCACAATTATTAACCAAAGTATAATTGATGCAGGAACTCCAGTAAGCGTTTCACTTGAGAGCAGTGATGGTGAGGCTTTCCAGCGTAAGACTATGTTCGGACTTAATTGGGAATACGATTTTAACAAAGACCTAATTCTTGGTGGAACATTCATGCGATTGAAAGAGCAGTCCCTGACTACTAAAGTGACACGTGGCAACGAACCTTTAAATAATACTATTTGGGGACTAAATTTGTCGTGGAAGAAGAAGAGTCAGTGGCTTACCGATATGCTTGATAAGTTACCTTTGTTACACTTGGAACAACCTTCTCAGATTAATTTTTCTGCAGAATTCGCCCAATTAATAGCTGGTGCAAACGATCAATCGCAATCGGGTTCGTCTTATATCGATGACTTTGAAAATACGAAGACTTCCATTGACGTAAGTACACCAGTTGACTGGGTTATCAGCAGCACCCCAAAGCGTTTTAGCGAAAGCTCGCTTTCTGATGACATTAGATATGGTTTCAATAGGGCATTACTTAGTTGGTATACGATAGACCCATTGTTCACCCGTAGGTCCTCGTCTCTCACTCCGGGCTATATCAAGAGCGATGTAACTCAGTTGAGTAATCACTATGTCAGGGAGGTGTACCGTACAGAACTTTTTCCTAACCGAGAACTTACTTATGGTCAATCGTCAACACTTGATATTCTGAACTTAGCTTACCATCCTGAAATGCGCGGTCCATATAACTTAAATCCTCAGCTGGATAGTAAAGGTCATCTGCAGAACCCTAAACAAAAATGGGGTGGAATGATGCGGGCAATGGAAACTACTGATTTTGAAGCTGCAAATATCGAGTACATAGAGTTTTGGATGCTTGACCCATTTATATATTCGCGCAAAGAAGGTAATTCTAACAAAGGAGGTAGCTTCTATATTGATTTGGGTGACATTAGCGAGGATATACTGAAGGATGGCAACAAGTCGTATGAAAGTGGCATAGGACTAGATGAAAACTCTGCAACTTACAGCACTAACTCATGGGGAAAATGGGCCACCCAAAGTGCAGTCACCTACGCTTTCAATACAAATAGCGGATCTAGATCGCGCCAAGACGTTGGTTTGAATGGTCTGAGCAGTGCAGAAGAAGCGGAGTTTGCCACCTACAAGAACTACTTGGGTCAAATAAAACCAATCTTAGAGCCAGCTGTGTATGATAGCATAGCTCAAGACCCGGCAGGTGATGATTTTCATTATTTTAGAGGCAGCGATTGGGACGAACAGCGTACTCCGATACTATCGAGATACCTGCGCATAAACAATCCGGAAGGAAACTCTGCCGACAATGAAACTAATCGCGAGAGTTATTCGACTGCCTACAAGTCAACCCCTGATGTAGAAGACATAAACAAAGATTTTACACTCAACGAATACGACAATTATTATGAGTATCGTGTGGGCATTCATCCTGATAGTATGAATGTGGGTGAAGGCTACATCGTAGACCATCGTAAAGCCTCTGTAGCCTTGCGTAATAATGAACGAGAAGAGGTAGATTGGTATTTGTTCAGAATACCACTATCTGATTTCTGTAAGAAAGAGGGAAACATAAATGATTTCTCCTCAATACGATTCATGCGTTTGTACCTTACAGATTTCGACAAGCCGACAATTCTAAGGTTTGGTACGTTAGAACTTGTCAGAGGAGAGTGGCGCAACTATGAGCACTCTCTTACGGGAGGAGCTACAAAATCACCAGAAGGAGAACTTGATGTATCTGCGATAAATATACAAGAAAACAATGACAAAACTCCTGTTAACTATGTATTGCCTCCAGGTATTTCGCGCGTTGTTGATCGCAACAGTACGCAAATGACAGAAAACAATGAACAGGCGCTGAACATAACTGTCAAGAATTTGCCTACTAACGAAAGTCGTGCTATATATAAGGCAAGCAATATGGATATACGTCAATACAAGCATCTTCAAATGTTTGTACATGCAAATGCCATAGTCGACGATGCTTCTTTGAAAGATAACGAATGTTCTGTATTCTTAAGACTCGGAACTGATTACCGCAATAACTATTATGAGTATGAGATTCCTCTAACCTTAACACCTAAGGGACATTATGACACATATACCGATGCCGATTGTCGTTCCGTATGGCCCGAAGATAACATGCTTGACATTGATCTGTCAAAGCTCACGAATGTAAAAAAGAACCGAAACAAAGAGAAAGCCTCGGGAAACGCATCTTTTACTTCAGCGTATTATGAATATGATGAAGACAAGCCGAATAACAAAATAACAGTGATGGGTAATCCATCACTTGGCGAGGTCAGAACCATGATGATTGGTGTCCGCAACAACTCAAGAGGAGTGCGCAGTGTCGAAGTCTGGGTTAATGAACTGCGTTTGCAAGATTATACTAGCGATGGAGGTTGGGCTGCTAAATCAAAACTTGATTTGATGTTGTCTGATCTTGCTACGGTCTCAATGTCTGGTCATATCGAAACTGCTGGATTTGGAGGACTAGAACAAGGTGTAAATGAAAGACGCAAAGATAATCTATATGAATATTCTTTTACGTCCAATTTTCAACTGGGCAAATTCTTTCCTGAAAAGGCAAAAGCGAAAATACCATTATATTATTCCTATTCAAAAAAGAGGCTTGTACCAAAATATAATCCTCTAGAAACTGACATGCTTTTAGACGATGCCTTAGATGCATGCGCTACGAAAAGCGAACGAGATTCTCTGGAAAATATTGCTACAACGACAACCGTTAATAGTAATTTCTCAATTAGTAATGCACGCTTTGATATTACTTCAAAGCGACACCCTATGCCCTATGAT
>CAVCAW010000085.1:0-9407 GCA_963600315.1 Bacteroidaceae bacterium
CGCATATGTCACACGCAGTATGCCGGTCATGGCGCAGTGCTGGCCACCATGGCGGTAGAAAATGACATAGACACGGTGGTAGCTGTGGGTGGTGACGGAACAGTTAACGAAGTTGCCCGCTCACTAGTTCATTCAGACACCACCCTCGGAATCGTACCATGTGGTTCGGGCAATGGATTGGCTCGCCATTTGCAGATACCTTTGGATTTTCGCAAAGCCCTTGAATTGGTTCGCGCCGGCAATAGCGTCTCTATTGACTATGGATTGATAAACCAGCGCCCCTTCTTCTGCACATGTGGCATGGGATATGATGCCGCCGTGAGCTACAAGTTTTCCTCTTCCGACAAAAGAGGTCTCAAGACCTACATCGAAAACACCCTGGTGGGATTGGCAAAATACAAGCCTGAGGCCTATACTATCATAGACAACAAGGTGAAACGCACCTACAAGGCCTTCTGCATAGCCTTGGCCAATGCTTCGCAATATGGCAACAATGCTTACATCGCCCCAGAGGCTTCGATGACCGATGGGTTGATGGACGTCACCGTGATTGAACCCTTTCCGCTAGTTGAGGCAGCCTCTATGGCCTACATGTTGTTTGACGGAAAGTTTAGGAAAGGGGCAAAACACATCAAGACCTTCCGCACCGACAAACTGACCATTATCAGGCAGCAGCCTGGCGTCGTGCATTGTGATGGTGACCCCATGAAGGCTACAAGCCTAATTAAGGTAGAGATTGTACACGCAGGTCTCAAAGTAATCACAGACAGCGACGCTTCGGCTCACCCCGTGCCAATCTACCAGACTATAGGCGAACAGATAGGACAGCAAGTGATGCCTGTAGTCTCTGCTTCGGCAGCGGCATTCCGTTTGGCGAGCCAAACTATTATCAACCTGTTCAAACAGCCCAAAAACTAGAGCTGCTGGCGGGTTGACAATGGCGAAACTGTTTCTTTTGTTGCACACTTCACTAAGTGTGCTAATTGCAGATTTTCACGAATAGGTATAAATCACAAATCCTTATTGCGATGAAATTAATCAAGATTATAGTGGTTGCAATAGTAATAATTGCAACTATGTCGTGTGCCAGTGTCACCACCCGCCAAATGACAGGTGCGTTCGATAGAAGCTCAAAACTAACTACGAAGGAAGACTCACTCTTTAAGGCCGTCGTCTTGAATCATCGTGACCTGCAGCTGAAGCCGCTCAAAGTGTCGCGTCAGGTGGTGGCAGGAACCAACTACCGCTACGAGTGTATCGACAAGTCCAAGAAGAAGGTTGAAGTAGTCGTTTATGAGCCGCTCCCAGGACAAGGTGAAGCTAGGGTGCTGAGCGTTGACGGTAAGGAATACGTACAATAGGTGTGTCAAGATGAATGCGACCTCGTATCATCCATCATGCTGTGTAATCGCCCGAAATTATTGATTTGACATATCCACTTCCGCCGAAATTGAATTCAATTTCCGCGGAAACGCATATCAATTTCCCCCCGAAACGTATGTCAATTTCGGTGGAAATTCGCATTCGTGAAGGCTCCGTGTGGTTTTTCTCTGAGTAATGAATAGCTACACTGTAGAAAATATTCCTCAATATGGTCCAAAATGGATAGTCATGGGTCATACGGATGAAGAATTGCATAAAATCGTATTGCTTCAGTGGTTCACGCCAGTCTTGTTGGCAAGAGGGTAGGGCGCTACTTGCTAAAGAAAAAGTTGTAATCTGGTTCGTATCAAAAATATACTGTGGGAGGCCAGTATAAAGCCCAAAGCCTACACTATAGCAAGGTGATAAAAGATGAAACTTGTCTCCGTAAGGGTATCGAATTGCTTTCTGTTGAATACAATATTGAGATGTAGACATGTAAATATTGGTATTTATAGTATGCCAGATGCGTTTTTTTTAATTTATTCTACATTGGGCAAATTGTTATCGGATTATTTGTGCTAATTTTGCAGATGCTTTATGTGAATATTATGCTGTCGCCTTAGTTGGTGGCAAAACATCAGTATTTTATCATGGGATTATTACAAGATAGATTGAAGCAGTGGAGACGCCCTCAAGAATTTATGGAGGCGGGTATTTACCCTTATTTCCGTGAAATTACGGGCAAGCAAGGCACGGAGGTTGATATTGACGGTCAAAACGTACTTATGTTTGGCTCTAATGCCTACACCGGGCTCCCTGGTGATCCTCGCGTCATAGAGGCTGCTAAAAAGGCTTTGGATAAGTATGGCAGTGGCTGTGCAGGCTCGCGATTTTTGAATGGAACGCTAGACTTGCACGTGAAGCTGGAAAAGGAATTGGCCGAATTTGTGGGAAAGGATGAGGCTCTCGTTTTTTCTACGGGTTTCACCGTAAACTCTGGGGTCATTGCATGTCTGACTGGACGCAACGATTATATCATTCGTGACGACCGCGACCATGCCAGCATCGTTGACGGCTGCCGCTTGTCGATGAGCAAAAACCTCAAGTATAAGCACAACGACATGGAAGACCTGGAGCGCCAGCTCCAAAAGTGTGAGCCTGAAGCTGTGAAGCTCATCGTGGTTGACGGCGTGTTCTCAATGGAGGGCGACTTGACAAATCTTCCGGAGATAATCCGTCTGAAACACAAGTACAACGCCACGGTCATGGTGGACGAGGCTCACGGCATAGGTGTGTTTGGACGTCAGGGCAGGGGAGTTTGTGATCATTTTGGACTGTCTGATGAAGTAGACTTGATAATGGGTACATTCAGCAAGTCGCTAGCAGCAGTAGGTGGCTTCATTGCTGCCGACAAGGATCTTATCAATTGGATTCGCCATAATTGCCGTACCTATATATTTAGTGCATCAAATACTCCTGCTGCTACAGCTGCAGCTCTCGAAGCTCTCCACATTCTCCAGGAAGAGCCTAAGATTTTGGAGAATCTTTGGGAAGTAACCGACTATGCTTTGGCGCGCTTCAAGGAAGAAGGCTTTGAGATTGGTGACACGGAGAGTCCTATCATACCTCTCTACGTGAGGGACACTGACTTGACGTTCCAGGTTACTAAGAGTGCCTTTGAGGAGGGTGTGTTTATAAATCCAGTGATTCCGCCAGCTTGTGCTCCGCAAGACACATTGGTGCGCTTCGCTCTGATGGCAACGCACACCAAAGAACAGGTTGAACGTGGAGTACAATCTCTGGTCAAAGTGTTTAAGAGATATGACTTGCTGAAATAAAATCGAAAATCGAAATAAGATGAATTCTAAAAAGAACAACAATCAAACATATTAGTTTTGGTTGTTGTTCTTTTTTGTTTTGGAAAATTTTTAACTCAAAATGAAAAGTATAATGAAACGAAGATTGTTGTATTTTGCCATTTCTTTATTGGTGGCAATGTCGAGCGCAGCCCAGAAATATCCTTTCCTTGACGAGAGTCTATCCATTGAACAACGAGTGGAGGACCTACTAGGTAGAATGACTCTAGAAGAAAAGATTGCTATCATTCATGCTCAAAGCAAATTCAGTGCGCCAGGTATTCAACGACTTGGAGTTCCTGAACTGTGGTGTACTGATGGTCCCCACGGAATCCGTCCAGAGGTGAAGTGGGATGAATGGGATCAGGCAGGTTGGACAAATGATTCCATCGTGGCTTTTCCTGCCCTGACGTGTCTGGCATCAACTTGGAATGTGGACATGGCTCGCCTCTATGGTGTAAGCATTGGTGAAGAGGCTCGCTATAGGAAGAAAGATGTATTGCTCGGCCCTGGGGTGACCATCTTCAGAACTCCACTCTGCGGCAGAAACTTTGAATATATGGGAGAAGACCCATACTTGAGCGGCAAGATGGCTGCTCAGTATATCAAGGGAGTGCAGAGCAACGGTGTGGCTACTTGTGTCAAGCACTATTGCTTGAACAATCAAGAAAGGGCACGCCATAGTGTCAATGTACACGTTGACGACAGAGCCTTGTATGAGATATATCTGCCGGCGTTCAAAATGGCTGTGCTCGAAGGTGACAGCTGGACTCTGATGGCTGCTTACAATGTTATAGACGGGCAGCATGCCGGTCACAATTACCGCACGCTGAAACAAATTCTCAAAGGCGAGTGGGGCTGGAAGGGTGCAGTTATCAGTGACTGGGGTGGCACCCATAATACCGATGAGGCTGTTAGCAATGGTCTAGACCTGGAGTTCGGCACTGGCACCAATGGCTTGTCTGGACGTGCTAAGAAGAGCTATGACAACTATCATTTGGCATTACCTTTCCTTGAAGGAATCGAATCGGGTAAATATTCGATGGCTGACCTTGATGACAAGGTGCGCCGCGTGTTGCGTCTGCACATGTTGACAACTCTCAATAGTCACAAGCCTTTTGGTAATATTAACAGTCCAGAGCACTATGATGCAGCCCGACAGATAGGCGCCGAAGGAATAGTGTTACTCAAGAACGAAAATAATATTCTGCCTTTGAAAGCCGAAGGCAAGCGAATTCTTGTGGTGGGCGAGAACGCTGTAAAGATGATGACAGTGGGCGGTGGAAGCAGCTCTCTGAAAGCGCAGCACGAAATAAGCCCCTTGCAGGGCTTGCAGGCACGCTATGCCGGCAAGGCTGAAGTAAAATGGGTGAGAGGTTATGTTGGTGACATCTCGGGTAGCTACAATGGAGTGACTACAGGACAGAACCTTGCCGATAAACGCTCTTTCAAAGAACTTGTGACAGAAGCTGTAGCCGAAGCCAAGAATGCCGATTACGTGTTGTTTGTTGGTGGACTTAATAAGAGTGGAGGTCAAGACTGCGAAGGTGGGGACCGCCAGCAGTATGGTTTGCCCTACAAACAGGATTCCCTTATAACCGAACTGTCGAAGGCTAATCCTAATTTCGTTGTAATCAACATTTCGGGAACTGCTGTTGAAATGCCGTGGGCAGACAAAGTTCCCGCCATAGTGCAGGATTGGTATTTGGGCAGTGAGGCTGGAACTTCACTGGCGCAGGTGTTGAGTGGTGATGTTACGCCAAGTGGCAAACTGCCGTTTACGTGGCCTAAAGAACTCTCCGACGTTCCTGCTCACAAGCTTGATGCTTACAGCGACAAGGATGAGTACTACAAGGAAGGTATCTATGTAGGCTATAGATGGGCAGACATGCAGAAAGATGTGAAGCCCTTGTTCCCCTTTGGCTTCGGTTTGAGTTATACGACGTTTGATTACGCAAAACCTGAAGTCGACAAAAAGGAGATTTCGGAAAATGACAGTATTACGGTCACAGTGAAAGTTCGCAACTCGGGCAAAGTGGCAGGCAAGGAAATCGTACAGCTTTACATCTCCGACAAGAAGAGCTCGCTGCCACGTCCGATTAAGGAGCTCAAGGGTTTTAAGAAAATTTTGCTAGCTCCCGGCGAGGAGAAATCTGTAAGCTTCACCATTGGCAAGGATGCTCTCAGCTATTTTGATGATAAGAAACACGAGTGGGTGGCAGAGCCTGGTAAGTTTGAGGCAATCGTAGCCTCGTCTTCACAAGATATAAGAGGCAAGGTCGGCTTTGAACTGAAATAGTCCGAATAGCTCTGCTTGCGTCTGCAGGCAGTCTACAAATGTCACTAGGCGGAAGATGAAAACGTCTTTGTTTTGTTGCGTTTCTTCTTCCGCCTAGTTTTAGTTGTGTGTATCGGCATTTGTTGTTTAATCGACGGCAACAATATGGGCTTGTCGCAATGCGTACGGCATATTGATATATTTACTCTTCTGTTTTTTTTGATGAAAAAGAAAATGGAGATGATTCCTCATGTTTCTGATTCTGCTTGAATTATAAAGAACCTTGCTTTCGGTAATAGCGTTTGAAACTGAAGAGTTTGCGCTTTTGCAAGTAGGTGAGGTCATACTGGTTGGCATATGCCTCACGTTCGAAAGAAATGTTGAAGTATCCATCAACGTTGCTGCGATACTGCACGATGCGGAACAACCACTCAATGAGATAAACCACGTAGAAGAAAATGTAGCCCAATTCTTTTATCTGCGCAGTGTGAATCTGCTCATGATTAAGTGTTACAGCATCGCACGGACCTTTGGCAAAAAGCACACCAAACAGGTTGATGGCATAGAAGTCTTTTCCGAATGGTATAATCTTGTTGTATATGATTTTCATGTTTGTGCAAAAGAAGCGTGTCTTACATTGAGGCTAAAACCGTCCGAAAATCGTCCGAAGCCGGACGGCGGGAAAAGCCCTAAAACAAAAATAACCTGCTGAAACCAGCAGGTTACATTGTTGAGTTTTTGCTCAAAGCGGAGAGAGAGGCTCTAACATCTTTGTAGCCAAACGTAGCCAACTGTATTTATTTACAAGCAGCTGGCTGCGTTTTTCGCTTTGTTGTGAATACCAATTTTAACCGATAGTTCCAAACATTAAAGCAGAAAATGGGTACTTTTTCGGGTACGCCTATTTTTCATCTTCGCCGTAAGAATTGAACTTATCCATGTTTTCCACCTTTGCAGCATCCACGATTTTAATATACGGCTTCATGGCTTTATAGTCGCTGTGTCCCGTCCATTCCATTATAACAGGCGCAGGAATACCCAGCCGAAGCGCGTTTACTATAAAAGTGCGCCTTCCGGCGTGAGTGGTCAGAAGCGCGTATTTTTCCACTATTGCCTCCGTCTGTACACTACCATGATACGAAACGACCCTTATAGGCTCGTCAATTCCGGCGATTTCGGCGGCTTCGTGTAAGTGCTCGTTCATCTTCACGTTACTAATAACAGGCAACGCCCTGCCCTTCGGTAGTTCAAAGTCTTTGTATTTGTCAAGTATTGATAGCGCGTACTTGTTAAGTTCGATATGCAGCCGCGCGGTAGTTTTCTTTGTCACGATAGAGATGTACGGCGGCTTTGCTTCGCGTTTCACGTCAGACACACGCAGACGGGCGACATCGGAGTAGCGAAGCCCGGTAAAGCAGCAAAAGCAGAACACATCACGGACAGAGGGAAGCGACGGTTTGTTTTTCGGGAACTTGAAGTTTAGAAAGTGTTGCAGTTCTTCCCAACTTAGATAAATAACCTCCTTACAGTCCAGCCCCTTAAAACGTGGGCGGTATTGAAGGTGCGCCGCTCCATCGTAGTAGCCGTTGGAAGCAGCCCAACGCAAGAACCAACGCAAGAACCCTACGTTTTTGGCTACCGTTGTGTTTAGTTGGTTTTCTTCCGTTTGGAGGTAAGAAACGAACGCCGCGAAGTCAGCCTTTGAGAAGTCCGACAGCGAGAGCGACGGGCGGAACTTTTGCAAGTGGCGTTTAATGCTGGCAAACTTTGTGTAGGTAGCCTTCGACCAATTATTAGTAACCCCCATTTCCTTTGTAAAGAGGTCAAACACCTCAAAGAACCCCTTAACCTCGGCGGCTTCCGTTTCTTCCTTTGGCTTTGCACGTCCTGCCGCTTCATTAAACGCCGCCTTAAATTCGGAAGCAGTGGGCGAACGCTTGTTTTCCATATCAAAACGAGCAAGCACCTCCTCCACCTTTGCCGACAAGTTGATTAACGCGCGGTTGATTTCGCCCGAAGTCTGCTTATGGCTATTCTTATAGCCAAGGCGGACGCAGGAGTTATCCTCGTCCCATTTGGAAGGGGCGATAACATACCCGGAACGGATATCAACGCGGAGAGAAGCCCAGCTTACACGCAGCCTAATGGGTACTTCTTCCGTTTCGTCCGTTTCCTTTGCGGTACGTTTAACGTGCAAACCTATCTTTATAGAAAACTTCATAGTTTCTTTGTTAGCATACTACCGCGCCCTGTCAGAAGCCAAAGCGCGGATATTGGATAATTCGCCACCAATATACTGAGGGCTTCAATTTCCATATTACGATAACGCGCTATATATCCCACCTTTGGAGTTAGCCCGAATTGTAGGCGCATTTCACGGTAGCGCGAAGGACTTAACCCATGCTGTACACAAAAGCCACTTAGCGAAGTGACCTTTTTATAGGTAACAAGCGCGTCAATAGCAATAAAGAAACGGCGGTTTACCGCGTCGCTGTTTGTCCTTTGCATAGTGAAGCGTTTATGTTAGATACCATTACGTTGTAGTCCGTTTCCGGCACAAGCGCGGTAGCAGCCCCCGAAAGGTAGGCAGTTTCCAGCACATCAAATATTTGCGCGGTCATATAAGGATAGTAACCGCGATTGCTATAATACTTGTCTACTTCAATTTCCACCATAGCCGTATAGTTATTTCTGTCAATCTGCGATTTAAGCGCGTTTTGCATTAAAATGGTATAGTTGCTTACCCGAACAGAAAAACGCGCTTAAAAGGGCGTTTCTGTGCGTTTCGGCGTATCATCATAATACAACGCTTATATATTGTATATACCTCATTATAATGTATTAGAGCGTTACCAAAGTTCAACCTTACGCCCGAAAACTAACCGACAGCGGCACATCCGGCAGCTGCGCCCGTTTGGGCATTGGCTTTTTTAGTCAGTTCGGCAAGCGTTTCGATAGTACGCTGTTGGCTTTCGATGATAGATAGCAAACGCGCCTTTTCTTCCTTCGCGTCTTCCAGCAGCTTATAGAGCATTTCAGAAGGCGCGATACTTGCCGTTTGTTCCGATTGCGTATAATTGTTGTTCTTACGTTGTAACATTTCGCCTTCGCCGCGTATAAGCCAAACCGGGTTAAGTTCGGGATATTGTCTGCTTATCGCTTCTAATTTGTCTGCCTTAATTGATTTCTTGATACTTGCAATATAGGCAGAACCCACGCCGATAGTACGGCAAAATTCGCGCTCGCTCATATTCAAGTACGCTACAAACGCCTTTAATCGCGACTTTACGGTATTTTCTTCGTCCATAATTGTATCTTTTTGTTAAAGTTTTGCCAAGACAAGCAATTTGTGTGCTTTTTGTTTGCATATTGTATGCTTAATATCTATCTTTGCATCGTGTTAATTATTCAAGTGCAAAGTTACACAATTTCCTTGCTGCTTGCAATAGCAAAAACACGCTAATTTTGAATTAAATAATAAGCTATATGGTACATTCAAGTAAAACAATTAACCGCAACTTCCTTATAAAGGCAAGCGGAATTAACTCAGAAGGCAAGCGTATAAATACTTTGGTAGGTGTTTCCGGGCTGCTTGCTTTGATTGACGAAGAGTTGGCGGACAAGTTTGTAACACGCGCTATAAAGGCTTCCTTCAACAACGACAGCTGCTGCCGTTGGGAATTGCTTACAGAATACAAGTACAACAAGGAAACGAAGCAGATAAAACGCAAGGACTGCTGGCGACCGCTTAAACCGGGCGAGCCTATACGATAGCCATGACGTTTGAGGAGTTAAAGGCGATAGCCAACGCGAAGGCAGAGAAAGCCAAGCCACGACATGAGGAAAGCCAGATACAACGCGCTTGTCTACGCTGGTTTCGGCTTCAATACCCACAGTACGCCCTGCTT
>CAVCAW010000086.1:0-9190 GCA_963600315.1 Bacteroidaceae bacterium
GTTTTATGGAAGGTGCTTTGTATTATTCTCAATGGGCGGGAATGCCATATGATGTATACAACACAAAAGATGGAAGAAACGATTATGCGGATGATATCAATGTACGCTCCAATTCCCTGAACTACATGATTGGAGGTACTGCATATTCTTCTGATAGTGTTGGATTACGTGTCCCGATGGAATTAAGTTTGGCTGTACATAGTGATGCAGGTTATACAACTGATGACACGGTAGTTGGTACACTTGGCATTTTCACTTATTTGAGTGATAGAAGATCTCATGATTTATTGTCTGGGGTTAGTCGTTTGTCTTCGTTAGATCTTGCGGCTTTCGTGCAAAATGAAGTATGTAGAGATTTAGATAGATTGTTAGAGGGAAAATGGTCTCAACGTGAATTGTATAATCGAAATTATAGTGAGACTCGCAAGCCTGAGGTTCCCTCAATGATATTGGAGATATTATCTCACCAGAATTTTCGTGATATGCTCTATGGTCACGACCCTAATTTCAAATTCTTAATTTCGCGATCAATATATAAAGCCATTGCGCGTTATGTTGCATTTCAACACCAATCCAAATGTGTAATTCATCCTCTACCAGTACGATCGTTTACTGCAGTGCCTAATGGAGACTTTGCCGAGCTTTCTTGGCAACCGCAAGTGGATAGTCTAGAGCCTACCGCTAGTCCGTCAAAATTTATCGTTTACGTTAGTAAAGATGGTCAAGACTTTGACAATGGACACGTTGTGGAAAGTCCAGCTAATTCTGTCAGATTGCCAATTGAGAAAAATGTATTGTATCGCTTTAAGATATCTGCATGCAATGAAGGTGGGGAAAGTTTTCCCAGTGAAATTCTATCTGTCTGCTCTGCGTCGGAAGAAAAACAACGAATACTTGTTGTCAATGGCTTTACTCGACTAAGCTCTCCGAATGTTATTGTAAATGAAAATGAAGAAGGATTCGATATAAATTCAGATATTGGGGTTCCCTACATTAAAACATCTGAATATTGTGGCGCTCAACGTTGCTTTTTGCGTTCTAAAGCAGGATTTGCGGGTTCTGAAGGTTTGGGCTATAGTGGTTCTGAGTTAGAAGGCAAGGTTATTGCTGGTAATAATTTTGACTACTCTTATATTCATGCGAAAGCAATAAAAGATACCAAGCCCAATTATAGCGTTGCCTCTTGTTCGGCAAGTGCGCTTGGCGATAGTCTAATCACTCTTAGTAACTATCAGCTAGTGGATTTACTTTTTGGGTTGCAACGCAATGACGGCATGAGTAGTTTGAAAAACTACAAGACGTTCACGTCAGAGTTGAAACGCTATGTCAGTGACTATCTAGATGAAGGTGGTAGAGTCTTTGCGTCAGGAGCTTATATTGCTAGCGACATGACTGATAACGATGACCGTAAATTCACTGAGACGTCTTTGTGTTATTCCTTGGATTCGTGTATCCTGACTCCGCCTTCATTGTCATTGGGAAAGGAAAATTTCTCTATTGTGAATGAGTGGAATCCCGACTTCTATGCTGTCAAATCCGTTGATATTCTTAAACCATATGGATTAGCAGAACCATTTGTTCAGTATGATGGTGGAGCCTGTGCGGGTGTGGCATCATCCAACATGGTTGTGTTGGGTTTTCCTTTTGAAAGCATTGATGGCTTTTCCGCTAGAAGTGTTGTAATGAAACGTGTATTGCAGAAGTTATTTTGATTGACAATTTTACTAATCTGTCTATAGATTTTTGCTACTAGCTAAATCATTGTATTAGTTAAGCCGTATTTTTAAAGAAATTTTATTGCAGACTATTTGTCTTCTCTGTAATTTCGTTAATTGCTTTTTGATTGAAGTCTTCTTTAAGGATTTCTGCAATGTCTTTAGTTGCGAAATCAAGAAAATACCACTTGCTGTATTTTGCTAAGTATATAGCGTATTCGTAACTAAAGTCGGGGCTTTTCATTATGCCATTTTTCGTATTGCAGAATGCTTGTCGTTTGAAAATTACACACAAGTTACAATCACTATTGCAGAAAAATTCTATCCCTTTGAATGCAAAACTATATGATGTAGCATTTGTTGATATAATAGGTACTGTCTTTTCCCAAAAATTTTCATTTCGTGTGATGAGCATGTCTATATATTTGCTCTTTTCAGCTTCAATACTAGTGTTGTGTGATTTGTTTTTTAGGTATTTAAAGAGATGTGGATAGATATATTCAACGTACTTATAGAATTGCTCATCTGAGTATAGTTCCATGCTTCTTTTGTATGCCATTTTTAATTCGCTAACCATGCTGTCTGTCAAGACGTAGACGGTGTCTTTCTTTGTCACGCAAGAGTGGTGAAGAGTAGTTCCTTTTTTCGCATTGTTATTGCCGCAAGAAGAAGTTATTGTTATAACTATAATTGCAGTGAAAAGAATGACAATATTTTTCATATTCTTGTTCTGTTATATAATATTTGAGTGCTTCTGGATATTCTCAATTTCCCAAAATTGGAGAATGATAAATTGATTGCTTCGGCTATTTCAGCATCTCTTGCTCTATAGCTTCAATTTCGGCTTTAAACGCAGGGGTGGTTTTAACTTTAAGGTCAATTTGATTACAAGCGTGCAGAACTGTGCTGTGGTCTCGCTTGCCAATATGAATGCCGATTTGTGTTGAGCTCAAATGGGTGTGTTTTTGAGTCAGAAACATTGCCACTTGGCGTGCTGTCACAATCTGACTTTTGCGTGAAGATGAGTTTAATTCTTTTTGTGTGACTTTAAAGTACTTGCACACTGCCCGCAAAATCAGTTCAACAGTAATAGTCTTAGTGCTTAGACGAACATATTTGTTTACGATTAGCTGAGCCATGCCTAGGTCTATGTCGCAATCGTGTACAATTGACTGGGCTAACAACGTGTGAACAACACCTTCAAGGTCTCGTACATTGCCTTTGACATTGCGTGCGATGAAAATTACAACATCTTCAGGAATGCTTAATTGGTTTTTACGTATTTTGGTTCTTAGAATGTCAATACGGAGTTGTTCGTTCGGTCGCAACAATTCTGCTGTGGCCCCGCATATAAATCGTGATTGTATACGTTCTTCGAAGCCTTCTAGTTGTGATGGAGATTTGTCGCTAGTGAAAATTATTTGTTTGCCGTTCCGTTGAAGATGGTTGAATATGTTGAAAAGAGCTTCCTGTGTTCCTGGTTTGCCAGATATTTCATGTATATCATCTATAATGAGACACTCAATTGACTGATAGAAGAACATGAAATCATTGAACTTCTTCTTTGGAATAGAATCGGTGTATTGTAACAGAAAGTCATGAGCTGAAATATATAGAATTCTCTTCTCTGGGGCTTTCTCTAGAAGTTTTAGTCCAATTGCATTTACTAGATGTGATTTGCCTACTCCACAATCGCCATATAGAAAGAAAGGGTTAAATGCTGTCTGTGTTGGCTTTGTTGCTATGGCCAACGCTATTGATCTTGCAAACTTGTTGGCTTCACCCTTTACGAAGTTCTCAAATGTATATTCTTTGCTTAAGTGTGTATTGAATATACTCTTTGGCTTTATTATGTTTACCTTTTCTTCTGTTTCATTCTTGTCCTGGTTTTTCCAATCAACCTTAATCGAGTCAATTCCAAAATGCTTATTACACTCTGACAAAAGTAGTGTGCCGTAGTGCCCGAGTAGATATTCTTTGAAAAAGCTATTTGGAACCCTTATGTTAATTCCGCCGTTCTCTACACCTAAAAACTCAATTGGCTTAAACCAAGTGTTGAATGTTTCCTGGTTTAAGCGTTGCTGTATGCTAGCGAGTAGTAGTATCCATTTATGCTGGTTTTCTTGCTCCATATTGAATTAAGGGGTTCCAACCATTATGAGTCTGCAAAGTTGGTATTTTTTATTGTTTCCTGCAAGACTTTTTTAACATTTTTTTAATGCTTATCGATATTGCATAACAACACTCCGAGACGTTATGTTCTTCTTATTGAAGAACTTGCCTCGCTTGACTTTTCTCCTTATAGAGCTGTATGGGTTGCTTCGTTATTTGTCCTTTTTGCCAAAGACAGAGAAATGCACATATCTTTTCGGGTGAAGACGAATGTCGTTAAGCAGAGAATCTGACGATACTAAATTGCGGTTTAGATTTTCATACAGCCCTTTGTCGTTAAGCAATAAACCAAGTGAAGAGTTTGGCTGATTAATCTTTGTGACGGTAGTATTTATAGCATCGTTTAGGCTTTGTGTTGTCTGCTGCACACCTACTAGAGTCTGATTAACATTGCTCAGTGTTGTTACATAATCTAGATTGTTAAGTTTGTCAGTAAGGCTCTGTAGATTTCTAGTTGTAGGTTCAAGGTTTGCTGCAATATTGTTGACATTGCCGTTCAATAGTTTATTGATTGATGCCGTTGTTGTTTTTAGATTTTCCGTTATTTGAGCTGCGTTGTTTACGGTTTGATTAAGTGCAGGATTTTCAAGCAGTTTGTTGACATTTGCCAGAATAGAGTCCAATTTTGGTATTACGCTTTGTATTTGCGGAATCATTTGGCCAGCCATGTCAAGGGCACCAACCTTTGGCCCTCCAGTAATGGTATCACCTGGAGACAATATCTTTGGCGAAGGAGAAAGTACGATATTCATTGTTACGCCTCCTAGCATTTGACTCTCCAGTTCTGCATAGCTACCTTCAGAGATACGCATGTTATCATCGATTTCGATTCCTACATAGACGTTTCCTGGCTTTTTATAGTCGTAGTTAATAGTGCGTACTATACCAATGCGAAAGCCGTTGGCATATACAGGGTTTGATTCTGCAAGACCACTGATATTATGAAAAGCGATATAATACAGGTTGCTTTTTTGAAATAAGTTGATTCCTTTTAGAAAATTTAGACCATATATCAGCAGAGTAAATGCTACTATTACGGTCAATCCTATTTTTGCTTCTTTTGAAAATAGTTTCATCGTTTTTGAATGAATTTAAGGTTGTTTTTTGAATGCTATTGATGCTTCTTCGCCGGTTATCTTTTGGTCTCCTTTGAATACCACAACAAAGCAGTCTTTAAATTTTGTACGGAGTTTATTTTTTATCGTGGTTATTTCTGCATAACTTGTGGAGTTTCCATAGGTGTGTACAAACAAGGTTTTCCCATTTGGTTGTGTGATAGAATATGTGTCTACATCATCAAGACCTTTGAACTGTTCTGCATCTTTTCGTAGCCTACGATCTGATGTGCAAATCTGTACTTTGAAATTATATTTGCCAGAGACTGATGGTTCCTTGGCTTTCTCCTCTTTTTTTTGCTTGTCGCTTTGTTGTGTGGCAGGCTTTTCTTGACGTGGCTCTTTCTCAACAATCTGTTCCCGTTTTGGAGAATTTTCTTTTTTTGTCGAGAGGCTCTTTTCGGGTTGAACTTTGTCTTCTTTTTCGGGTTCGTTATTAAACTTATCTTCAGTCAGGTCTACACTTGCATCGCGTAGAATTGGAGAAATGTGTCTTCTGAATGCATTGAAAATGCATGTGGCTAACTCGTTTATTCCTTTTTCGGAATTTAAGTAGGCTTCTTCGCTTGGTGTGGAAATGAATCCCAATTCTGTCAAGATGCTCGGCATCGCAACTTGTCTAAGTACATGAAAATTCTGTTGGTGTACGCCTCTGTTGTATCGTCCGGTTTTGGCATATTCATCTTGTACTAGTTTTGCGAAAATGGCGCTTGTTCTCATATTGCTTCCCATAATCACTTCGCTCATTATCTCGTTCTCAAGCGAATTCGTAGCGTATCTCCGAGTGTTGGTCTCGTATTGAATAGCCGCATTTTCCCTTTTTACCACTTCGGTGTTTCTCGCAGCTTTGTCAAGAGTCAACGAGTAAGTCTCTGTGCCAACGGTTACATTGTTACTTGTGGAGTTTGTATGCACAGATATAAACAAGTCGGCTTTTGCATTGTTTGCTATGTTGGCACGCTCATAAAGCTCTACAAATTTATCTGTCTGTCGTGTATAAATTATTGTTACGTCACGGCAGTTCTCCTTTATCAGTTTCCCCAACCTTAGTACAACATTGAGATTTATATTTTTTTCCTTAGAATAAGTCCCCAATGCTCCCGGGTCCTTACCTCCGTGACCAGCATCAAGCACAACTATAAATGCAAACCCTTGTGTGACAGCACACATGAGCGTAAAAGCGATAATCAATCTCTTGCCTAAAAGTCTAAAATATCTTGTCATACGTAGATTCTGTGTTTTGTATATGTGCAAATTTATTGTACCTTCTTTCTTGGTCAATACGTGAAAATCTGACAGTCATCACCGCTTACATATTTTTGCACGAGTTCTTTTATCCTCTCTGCACATTTCACAATATTGGATTCGTTGCCGTCATATCCATTAACTATGGCAAGCAGCATATTTGTGTCCAAATCAAGTTTGGTGCGTTCGTTGTCGCTGGTTGGAGTGCCTATCCCGCCGATAGCATCACGATAGACAGGCATATTCTCTATGTTGAATTCTCCACGACCTATCCCCACATAGGGTTCGCCTTTTTCTCCTACCCCCAGCCTAATTGTCCCGCCATTAATCTTGCTGTAGTCAAAACCACCAATGCTGTAGCCAAATTCCATGCTTGCCAAATTGATTAGGTCTACCGTGGTGTTAATTTGGTATAATGGTTTGCCTTGAAGTATTCTGCGTATCAGACTTTCGCTAGATGGTCTGTAGCGACTCGGATCTTTTCCAAATGTGCGATAGGCGTTGCGAGTATATTTCACGGGCGGAAACTCTTTTATATTTTCCGCTGTAAAAACTTTTTGACATCTTTCTGTGCAAATGTTGATTTCTTGCCATAGTCCTTCATCGTAAAGACTATTTTTTATGTTGGCAATAAGTGCAGCTCCTTTGAACAGAGGACAGCTTTTGCTGAAATTCTCGTCTATGCTAATTTTTACCATTTTGGTTTGCCAAATCACTCGCATTAAATTTATCCTATATAAATTTTTGGTTCTTGAGGACTTCAATAAGCGACGTGGATATGTTCTTGCAGTCTTCAGCGCGATATCTCAAGTCGGTAAAAATTTGTGCAAGGGTCTCCACGTTATTGATTTCTACAAAATGCTTGTTCTCAGGGAGTGATTCCTTGTAAGCATAATATTTATCTATTTCTTCCGCCGTAACTGGTCTATAGCTTTCCTTGTGTATTATGGCATCTATCGGCAACCTGTCAGAAACCTGTCCTTCTTCATCTGGCCAGCCTAAGGTGATAGTCGCAACAGGCATCACCAGTTTGGGTAACTTGAGGGCATCTATGATTTGCTGTGAGTTATAGATGGTTGTGCCTAGGAAGCAGAGACCCAAACCTTGTCTTTCCGCCATGTTGCAGAATGTCTGACAGTAGAGTAGGGCATCGGTCGCAGCGTTAAGGAATGAGAGGAAATTGTCATAGCCGGGCACCGCTTTGCGATGTTTGCACCAAGCGGAAGTCCTGTTGTAGTCTGCGCAAAAAGTTAGTACCACAGGTGCCGCTTCTACCATAGGTTGGTTGAAATGGGCAGGAGCTAGTACCTTCTTCTTTTCCTCGTCTTTTGTTATAACTACACTATACAGTTGCAAGTTACCCATAGTCTGTGTATGGCTTGCCTCTTTCAAAAGGTCGGTGATGAGCGACTCGTCAACTGGTTTCGGTGAATATCTGCGGATGCTTCTCCGCTTGGTGTAATCATACATGATTTCGAACTTTAGCTTACTATGGTTGCTCCGCATTTTGTGCATACTAGATTGCCGCCCTTATAGACCATTGTCATTTTGCCGCATGATGGGCAAGTTTGACTCGTGGATGGGGTGCCGTCCTTAATATATTTTTTTAGAGCCCGCTCCACTCCGTTTTTCCAGTTGTTGATACTCTCGTCATCAAGCTGCAACTGCGACACTAGTTTCACAATTCTGTCCAAGGGCATTCTGTAGCGCAATACGCCTGAGATGAGCTTTGCGTAATTCCAATATTCCTTGTTAAATTTCTCGGAGAGTCCTTCAACCGTAGTCTTATATCCCCTTTTGTTTTCAAATTGAAAATCGTAACGCTTTGTGCCGTCTTCATTGACAGCCTTGATTATACGACCTTTAGTGACCGATTTGGGCAATACTATGCCCTCATCGTCATCTTGCAATCCTGTAAAAATCTCATAGGGCTGCCCGTTGAGCAAACCAACGAAAGCTACCCATTTTTCTTTGTTATTTTGAAAACGTACGACATCACATTCAAGTGAAACGGGTCTTGTTTCTGTCACTTCAGGGTGTCTATACTGAACAGACTCACCTGATTCAAGGTCTTCCGTTTTGTCTTTGATATTTTCCATTTCCAGTATGCGGTTTAGGGATTAGTCTGGTCATGCTTCTTTAAATCCAGCCGTTTACAAGTCTCTGAACTTACTTAAATCTGAACTTACTTAAAGTAGTATAGGAAAATGGCAATGCCTTCAAGAGCTTTCTTTTTTTCTCCTTCAATCTCAATGGCAAACTTTATCTCTGTCTTGCAAACACCACGGAGATTCTGTATGTTGTGCAAATCAGCTACAAGTCTAATGCGTTGACCGCAGAGCACCGCTTGACCAAACTTCATCTTGTCAATTCCGTAGTTAATCAACATCTTGATGTTGTTTACCTCTATTATCTGCTCCCACAAATATGGCAACATTGACAATGTCAAGTAGCCGTGGGCTATCGTGCTTTTGAATGGTGATTCGGTCTTTGCACGCTCCGTGTCAACATGAATCCACTGGTGATCCAACGTGGCATCGGCAAAAAGGTTGATTCGCTCTTGCGGAATGTCAACGTAGTCAGAACATCCTAGGTTCTTTCCTAAATAAGCCGCAAACTCGTCGTATGAATTAATGATAAGTTTTGACATAGTATACTTTGTTTGGTTAAGTGTTGTGTGAAAATCTGCTTACAATGACTTCTCCTTGCAGGAGATGACACCTCTTCTGCAAAGTTAATGCGTTTTTGTATACTACCCAAGATATTTAACTCTATTTGACAAACTGCTCCGTTTGTCAAATGCTTAAGTTATCCATGCAAAAAATAGGGCGGAATATGAATCAGATGAATCTAGCTGCTACTGACAACTCTATCAGTTCATCTGTAGGAGTGGAGAATATCGGATTCGAACCGATGACCTCTTGCATGCCATGCAAGCGCTCT
>CAVCAW010000087.1:0-896 GCA_963600315.1 Bacteroidaceae bacterium
CGTGAGGCGACAGCCTCCATTAGGTAGGAAGTTATGTCAGTTGTGTCTGTGGGTATAAATACGTCGGGCATAACACCACCACCGCCATACACAGTTCTTCCAATTCTTGTGTGGTATTTTTTGCCGTAAAGGTGTATGCTGTCTTGTGTGGAGTATTCTCCTTTTAGATAGCGCGAATACAAATCGTTTTGGTATGTCTCGTTTTCACCTAGCACATAAGGCTTCTGCAAACATCTTCCTGATGGGCTGTAATATCTGGCTATGGTGAGTTTAAGCAGCGACCCATCAGCAAATTGAATAGGTTCTTGCACGAGTCCCTTGCCGAAAGTTCTCAATCCTACAATTGTTCCTCTGTCGTTGTCTTGAATCGCTGCAGCAAAAATTTCGCTTGCTGAAGCAGTGTTCTCGTTGACAACAACGACAAGTGGTATGTTTTGATAGTCTCCTCTTCCGTCGCTATGGTATTCCATGCGCTCAGATCTTCTTCCTTGCGTGTAGACAATCATTCGTTTTTTGGGCAAGAACTGGTTGGCTATTCTGACGGCAGCCTCCATGTAGCCACCGCCGTTGTCACGCAGGTCAACAATTAGGCTTTTGCATCCTTGACTACTGAGTTCTGCTAGGGCCACAAGAAATTCTTCATAGGTATTTTCGCCAAATGAACTGATTTTTATATAGCCTGTCTCTTTGCTTATCATGGAGTAGATGTCTACAGTTCTTACTGGCACAGCCCCTCTAATTACCTCATACATTCTTACTTTGGGTTCACCACTTCGTTTGATGCCAAGTTTAACCTTTGACTTGTCTTGCCCTCTCAAGGTTTTCATTGCATATTCTTCATTCAAAAATTTTCCGACGAATGGTTTGCCGTCCACTGTCACTATTCTGTCACCTGC
>CAVCAW010000087.1:906-8928 GCA_963600315.1 Bacteroidaceae bacterium
ATCAGTCCGGTGTCTTCTGATGGTCCCCCAGGAACGACTCGTATGATTCTTGCCGTGTCGTCAATAATGGAGAATATAACACCTATTCCAGAGAAAGAACCTTTCAGTCCTTGCATTTCCTCTTCCACCTTTTTTGCAGAAGTGTAAGTGGAGTGGGGGTCAAGTTCTGACAAAATGCGTGGCAGAGCACCCTCAATCAAGTTGCTCATGTTTACAGTGTCAACATATCTGTCCTCAATAGCATATAGCAGGTCATTAATCTTGCTGTTGCCCGTGCTGAAGATGTTAAGTCGGTTGCTGCGGAAGTAGCTGGCATAAAAAGTGCCAAGTATGATGCCTACTACTACACTTATTGATATTATAAGTGGCAGAAAGCTATAGTGCTTGTTATGTTTCATTAGGTGCGTGTAGTTTTACTGTTTCTAGTATGTTGTCGAAACTGATGTCAGTTGTGTTGTTCTAAGTTTAGATACACCGTTTCTATGCCAGCTCTTTTCAAGAGGACAACGCCATCGTCCAGTCTGTAATTTTCGCCATAAACAACGCGGCGAATACCGCTCTGTATTATCAGTTTGGCGCAGTCAATGCACGGTGAAGCTGTGACGTACAGCGTGGCACCGTCGCTATTTTGTGATGAACGCGCAATCTTGGTTATTGCATTGGCTTCGGCATGTAGAACATATGGCTTGCTGACGTTGTTTTCGTCTTCGCAGATATTTTCAAAACCTGATGGAGTTCCGTTGAATCCATCGCTGATGATGGTTCCGTTTTTCACTAACAGAGCCCCAACTTTTCTACGGGCGCAGTATGAGTTCTCTGCCCATATATATGCCATGCGTAGATAGCGGCTGTCTAAAAGTTCTTGCTTTCTGTTTTCGTTCATTGTGAATTTGTGGCAACTAGGTGTAACGGACGTATTTTTAGGATTTTATGCCGTCTCTTTGTAGCATGGCTTTAATTGTAGGGGCGCGATGGCGGAAATTCTTGTAAAGCACAGCGGGATGCTCGGTGTTGCCTTTTTCGAGAATCTCGTGACGGAAGCGAGCTGCTGTTTCCTTGTTGAAAATTCCCGCTTCTTTGAAAGCTGCAAAAGCATCGGCATCAAGCACCTCTGCCCACTTGTAACAATAATAACCAGCGGCATATCCGCCCGTCATGATGTGGTTGAACTGTGTGGTCATGCATGTCTTTTGTGCAGTGATGTTGCCGATTATTGCCGGCTTCCATGCCACCTTCTCAAATTCCATGATGTCTGTTGTGAGAGGTTCGGTGAGGGTGTAATAAGCCATGTCGAGCAGGCAGAAAGAAAGTTGTCTCAGGCAAGCTATCCCTGCATTGAAACGTCGGCTGTCTACTACCTTGTCTATTAGTTCGTCTGGAAGAGGTTCGCCTGTTTGATAATGAAAAGCGAATGTGTGTAAGAACTCTTTCTCGACGGCAAAATTCTCCATGAATTGTGATGGGAGTTCTACGAAATCCCAATATACATTGGTCCCTGATAGACACCCATATTTGCAGCGGGAAAACATTTCGTGAAGGCCGTGGCCGAATTCGTGCATGAACGTTGTAACCTCGCCTAGTGTCAGCAGTGCGGGCTTTGTCTCTGTCGGTTTTGTAAGGTTCATGCACAACGAAACGTGCGGACGTGTGTCCTTGCCATTTTGGTCTATCCATTGCCCTTGATATGAGGTCATCCATGCTCCGCTCTTCTTGTTTGGGCGTGGGTGGAAATCGGCATATAAAACAGCAAGGAAACTGCCGTTCTCGTCAAACACCTCATATGCTACTACATCTTTGTGGTAGACAGGGATAGAACTGTTTTTTTTGAAAGTAATGCCATATAGCTTAGTTGCCAACCCAAATACTCCCTCGATTACCTTGTTAAGTTCAAAGTAAGGACGTAGCATCTCAGCATCATAGTTGAAAGTCTCAAGGTGTAGCTTGTGGCTATAGTAACTGACATCCCAGGGCATGAGTTTAAAAGACGAACCTTCAATCTGACGTGCGTATGCTTTGATTTTGTTATAGTCGTCAATGGCTGTCGGCTTATATGCTTTCAATAATCGGTCTATAAATTTTTCGACAGTGGAAGTATTGCGTGCCATGCGGTGCTTTAGAGCTTTCTGTGCAAAAGTTTTATATCCGAATAAATTTGCAGTCTCAAGCCGTAGGTTTACTATTTTGCGTACAAGCTCAATGTTGTTGAATTTATTCTTTTTGATGCACAATGTGTTGTGGGCAAGATATACTTTCTTGCGCAGAGCTCTGTTCTTGCAGTAAGTAAGGATTGGCGCAAAACTTGGATAGTCCAATGTGAAACACCAACCTTCTACTCCTTTTTCTTTGGCGAGGTTGGCTGCTTGCTCCATCTGAATTTCAGGCAATCCTTCCAACTCCTTTTCGTCAGTGATATGCAGTTTGAACTTATTTGTGTCTTTCAGAACGTTTTGTGAAAATTGAAGAGAGGAGAGTGATAGTTCTTTGGTGATTTCCCTAAGTCTTTCCTTTTTCCTCTTGGGAAAATTTATGCCAGAACTAACAAAATTGTCATATATCTTGTCGAGAAGAACCTGGTCTTCATGGTTCAGTTCTGGTTTGTTATCTTTGACTTGCTTGATGCGCTCAAATAGCTTTTGGTTATGAGATATGCGTACGCTGTGCTCCGTGAGCAATGGAGTCATCTCTTCTGCCAGCTTCTCTAGCTTGTCGCTAGTACATGCGGCGAGAAGGTTGCCCATGGTGGTCTCAACCTTGTCCAATATCTTGCCGGATAAGACAAAGGGTATTATAGTGTTTTCAAAAGTGGGGGAGTCTGGGTTGTTGATGATGGCATCTATTTCTTTGTCCTCGCACTCCATTCCTGCTATGATGGCTGGTTTGAAGTCGCTCTCCTGTATAGAGTCAAAAGGAATTGTGTCATGAGGGGTGTTGAATGGAATTAGGAATGGATTCCCCTCTATTTTGCATGGGTCTATGCTGTTTGTTTCCATCGCTTTTTGTCTGTTTACTATTCAGACTACAAAAATACACATTTGTTTTAACATTGACCAAATTGTTATGATTGAAAATGCTGTTGTTTGGTCTCAATGCGTTGTGCGGTCTTGTAACTTGCTTGTGTAAAAGCCTATTGCTGTTTTTTTTGTTGACGGCGCTGTCATTTTTCCGCGGAAATTGAATTACTCTTGGGTGCAAACCGATATCGATTTTCGCGGAAATTGATATCAATTTACGCCGAAACGCAATAGTTGGCTCTGTGTGATTTGCCATTTGCAGCATACTTGCAGTTCTTAAAATATCTTAAAGATTGTTTGTTTTGTTGTTTAGTTACCGGGCTTTTTCATTTTGCGTTGGAAATTTCTTAAATTTGCAACGAAAACAATTTGTATATGAAAATCAATCGCCTTTTGATATTGCTGTGTCTTTTAGTGACTTTTAACTGGACTGTAGCCCAGAAGTTTACGGCTCATCATGGTGAGGTTGATGGGTCTTATAACTTTTGGTTTTATAATCCAGAAGATGGTGTAAGTAAAGATTCTCACTTTCCCTTATTGATATTTCTTCATGGGCAGAGCTTATGTGGTAAAAGTCTTGACAAAGTCAAACGTTATGGCGCAATCGATGCTGTCGCACGTGGTCGCTACATTGATTCCTATATTTTGGCCCCGCAAAATCCAGGGGGAGCGTGGAAACCGCGCAAGATTATGGATATTGTTGAGTGGGCGCAACGCAATTATAATGTTGACTCAACGCGCATATATGTATATGGTATGAGCCTTGGTGGGTTTGGCACAATAGATTTTGCTGCAACATATCCAGATAAGGTGGCATGTGCAATGGCCCTTTGTGGCGGCGGTACGGTCTCAGATTTAAGCGGACTTAGTAAAGTCCCCCTTTGGATAGTGCATGGCACAGCTGATAGGGCAGTGCCTGTGTCTGCATCTGATAAAGTCGTTGAGGCTATTCGGGCAACAGGTGATGATTGCCGGCTTATCTATACGAGAATGCCAGGAGTTAACCATGGGCGACTTGCTCGAATTTTTTATATGCTTCAGACTTATGATTGGTTGTTTTCACACTCCATTCTCGACAAAGAACGTGAGGTAAATAAGGAGTTCCAAATTACAAACGAAATGCTAGGAAGAGCATATCAGGACTTGGGAAAGGATATTTTTGCAGGTGACGATTATTAAATTGTTGCTCTTGATGGCTGCGGTAGTTGTCGTACCTGTACGTGCGTGGCTTTCGTCTATTACGGTAGGAAGGGAATGCAAGTTGAAAATAGAATACTCCACGATAAGTGCTCGTCGTTAATGTTGGTTTGATGATTGTGAATGATCTGATGGTTGTGAGCTAAACGTTGATGCTGTTTTTGCGGTTAGTTTCAAAAAGTCCACCCTTTTCTTTGCCGTGATGTGAAAAATGAGTAATTTTGCGCGCCGATTATTATCAAATGTGCATTCCGCAGTGGGGCACATTTAGATTTAATTAATGCCTGCGTGCAGTTCTTTTGGCCGAGTTCGGCATGCTGGCGAAAGTAGTAACAACTAAATTATTATTAAAAAAGTGAACACTTTAAGTTACAAAACCATCTCTGCTAACAAAGAAACAGCGCAGAAAGAATGGGTTGTAGTAGACGCGACTGATCAGATTGTAGGTCGTTTGGGCTCAAAGGTTGCAAAACTTTTGCGCGGCAAGTACAAACCTAATTTTACTCCCCACGTAGATTGTGGTGACAATGTTATTATCATCAATGCCGATAAGGTGAAGATGACTGGTAAGAAGTGGACGGAGAAAATTTTCTATTCTTACACTGGTTATCCTGGTGGTCAGAAAGAACACACTCCTGCTAGTATCATGGCTAAGCCTAACGGAGCAGACCGTCTTCTTAGAAGAGTCGTTAAGGGTATGCTGCCTAAAAATCGTCTGGGCGCTCAGTTGCTTGGCAATCTCTATATCTATGCTGGAGAAGATCACAAACATGAGGCACAGCAGCCGAAGGCTATTGATATTAACCAATACAAATAATTGTCGAAAATGGAAGTAATTAACGCATTAGGTCGTCGCAAGAGTTCTGTTGCCCGTGTATATGTAACCGAAGGTACAGGTAAAATAACGATAAACAAGAGGGATCTTACCGAATATTTTCCGTCTGCAATTCTTCAGTATGTTGTAAAGCAACCTCTGGAGACTCTTGAAGTAACCGGTAAATACGATATCAAGTTGAATATTTTTGGAGGTGGCTTCACTGGTCAGTCTCAAGCTGCACGTTTGGCTATTGCTCGTGCTTTGGTCAAGATAAATGCAGAGGATAAGGCTGTTCTGCGCAAACAAGGTTTCATTACACGTGATAGCCGTGAGGTAGAGCGTAAGAAGCCGGGTCAGCCAAAGGCACGTCGCAGATTCCAGTTCAGCAAACGTTAATATTATTCGTAGTATTGTTGGACTGAAATTTCAGAATGAAAGTTTAGTATCTAAATTGTCTGGACTCTTCTTGCCCTATTTAGAAGAAGGCTACCAGATGATTGGGTTTAATTAACATCAAAAAAGAAAGTAAACAAATTTTAGAATCATGTCAAGAACAAATTTTGATCAACTACTTGAGGCAGGATGTCACTTCGGCCACATGAAAAGAAAGTGGAATCCTGCAATGGCTCCTTATATCTTTATGGAGCGTAATGGTATCCATATTATAGATTTGCACAAAACTGTAGTCAAGATTGATGAAGCTGCAGAAGCTGCAAAGCAGATTGCAAAATCTGGAAAGAAGATACTTTTTGTTGCTACTAAAAAACAGGCAAAAGATGTTGTTGCTGAAAAGGCTTCGTCTGTTAACATGCCTTACGTTAATGAGCGCTGGCCGGGTGGTATGCTTACCAACTTTGCTACCATTCGCAAAGCAGTGAAGAAGATGGCTTCTATCGATAAGATGACTGCAGAGGGTACCTATGCTAACTTGTCTAAGCGTGAACTTCTTCAGATTTCACGCCAGAGAGCTAAGTTGGAGAAGAACCTCGGCTCTATTGCTGATCTTACTCGCCTTCCTTCAGCTCTGTTCGTCGTTGATGTGATGAAGGAAAATATTGCTGTGCACGAAGCAAACCGTCTTGGTATCCCTGTTTTCGGTATTGTCGATACCAATTCAAATCCTAAGAATGTAGACTTCGTAATTCCCGCTAATGATGATGCAACCAAGAGCGTAGAAACTATTCTTGATGCAATTTGCGGCGCCATCGCTGAGGGACTCGAGGAACGCAAGGTAGAAAAGGCTGACGCAGAAGCAGCAGAGGCACAAGCTGAAGCAGAAAATTCAGAGGCAAAACCTCGTCGCCGTCGTACTCATGCACGAGTTGAGGCTGAGACTGCTGAATCTCAGGAAGGAACCGCAACTGCAGAAACTGAGGCTGCTGAGTAATTTGTATAATTTACTAACCTTTATATGATTTAAATATTATGGCAGTAACAATTGCTGATATTCAGAAACTTCGCAAATTGACAGGAGCTGGCATGAGCGACTGCAAGAAGGCTCTCGAAGAATCAAATAATGATATTGATGCCGCTGTTGAATTGATTCGCGCTAAAGGCAAGGCTGTGGCTGCGAAAAGATCTGACCGCGAGGCTTCAGAAGGCTGTGTGCTGTGTAAAGCTGTTCCTGGCTTTGCTGCAACGATAGCTTTGAAGTGCGAAACTGACTTTGTTGCCAATAACGCTGACTTCGTCAAGTTGACCCAGGAAATCTTGGACTTGGCTGTTGAAAATAAGTGTAAGACTCTTGACGAGGTTAATAACCTTCCGATGGGTAATGGCACTGTTGCTCAGGCTGTGACAGATCGTAGTGGTATCACTGGTGAAAAAATGGAACTCGATGGCTATAAAGTTATTGAGGGTGACAATATTTCCGTTTACAATCACCAGGGTAAGAATATGCTTTGCACCATGGTGCAGCTCTCTACTCCTGTAGGTGAAGCTGTTGGTCACCAAGTAGCAATGCAGGTGGCAGCTATGAACCCCGTTTCTATCTCTGAGGCTGATGTTCCTGAAGACATTAAGGCTAACGAGCAGAAGGTCGCTGTAGAAAAAACAATTGAAGAACAGGTTGAAAAAGCCGTCCAGGCTGCTTTGAAGAAAGCTGGCTATAATCTGTATATTGCAGAAAACGAGGAGCATATTGCTGAAGGCATCGCTAAAGGTAATATCACTGAAGAGCAGGCTGAAGACATTCGCAGAATTAAAAAGGAAACTGCTGAACAGAAACAAGCAAATATGCCTCAACAGATGATTGAAAAAATCGCTCAGGGACGTATGAATAAGTTTTTTAAAGAGTCTTGCTTGTTGAATCAGGATTACATTATGGATGGCAGCAAGACCGTTGCTTCATTCATAAAGGAAACTGATAAGAACTGCACTGTATTAGCATTCACACGATTCACTTTGCGCGCAGAGTAATCTTTGTTTGTTACAAAAGCGGATTCATTGTATGAATTTTCTTACGATGAATCCGTTTTTTTTGTTTATGTAAGCCTCATAAAATTTTGGTCGAAAAGTCTTAAAAAATTTATGGCGAGAAAAATATTTTTCTCGCCATAGTATAACTAAATCGTAGTAAAACGATTTTACCTTAGTTTTTTATTGTGTGTGGATTTTGCTATTTGGCAGGTTCGCAAAGCTCAGTAAGAATTCCGGCTGTGCTTTTTGGGTGTAAGAATCCTATCATCATTTTTTCGGCTCCTGGTCTCGGTTGCTTGTCAATAAGTCTAAGCCCTTTTCCTTCTACCTCAACCAGCGCTTCTGCAACTCCATCTTCAACTGCAAAGGCTACATGGTGGACACCCTTGCCGCCTTTTTCCAACCATTTAGCAACAGCAGATTCTGGTGATGTCGGCTCCAAAAGTTCTAGTTTAACTTCTCCAATCTTTAGGAATGCTGTCTTAACTTTTTGGTCTGCAACTTCTTCTATTGCATAGCATTTTAACCCTAATACATTCTCAAAATAAGGGAGTACGGCATCTATACTCTCTACGCCAA
>CAVCAW010000088.1:0-7148 GCA_963600315.1 Bacteroidaceae bacterium
ACATGTTATTGATGTAAATAGCGGTAATCGCTCAAAAAACTCTGAAAATCAAGAAACTGGAGCACTTGACGTAAACATTGGCGCAGCCGATGAAATTGCCCGTCAATTGAGGCTTAGAGACATGGGGGGAATCATTATAGTGGATTTCATAGACATGACTCAAGCGGAACATCGTGATCAATTATATAAACACATGGTCGAGTTAATGAAAAATGACAGGTCAAGACATAACATCTTGCCACTTAGCAAATTTGGATTGATGCAGATAACTCGACAAAGGGTAAGACCTGTAATGGACGTAGAAGTAGAGGAAACCTGTCCTTCGTGTTTTGGAACTGGTCATATTAAATCAAGCATCTTGTTTACCGATGTCTTGGAGCGCAAACTTAAAACTCTTGTTATGGAATGGAATTATAGTAAACTAAGATTGTATGTCCATCCGTATGTTCACGCTTATATAAATCAGGGAATTCTGTCTCTGAAAAAGAAATGGAAGATGAAATATGGATTGGGAATAAAAATAACTCCTGATCAAAGCCTTGCTATGTTGCAATATCGTTTTGTGGACAATCACGGAAATGAAATTGACATGAAAGAAAAACACGACTGAGCAAATGTGGCAACTCTTTGGTTAGACTATATCAGCAATAAATTGGTCTATAATTTTCTACTTACTAAACTCTGATTATATGTCAACAATAGACGATAAAAAGATAATCTTCTCCATGGTTGGACTGAGCAAGATTATTCCTCAAAATCAAAAAACGGTACTAAAAAACATATATTTGTCTTTTTTCTACGGTGCGAAAATTGGAATCATTGGTTTGAATGGTGCGGGAAAGTCAACGCTGATGAAAATTATCGCAGGTGTTGACAATCAATATCAAGGAGAAGTTGTGTGGAGTCCTGGCTACACAGTAGGTTACTTAGCACAAGATCCCCCACTTGATGAAACGAAGACGGTGAAGGAAAATATCATGGAAGGTCTGAAAAGTGCGTATGAGGCCCTTGATGAATATAATAAGATAAACGAACTGTTTGGTCAGGAGGAGTATTATAGCGACCCAGTTCGAATGGAGAAACTAATGCAGCGTCAGTCTGAAGTGCAAGATGTTATTGATGCAACAGACGCATGGAACATTGATACTACGCTTGAAAGAGCCATGGCGGCTTTGAAATGTCCTGATGGCGATAGAGAAATTTCGAATTTGTCAGGAGGCGAACGGCGTAGGGTTGCACTCTGTAAACTTCTGTTGGAGAAGCCCGACGTGCTTTTGCTTGATGAACCAACTAACCACCTTGACGCAGAATCAATAGACTGGCTAGAACAACATCTTCAACAATATGAAGGAACTGTTATTGCCGTAACACACGATAGATATTTTCTTGATGATGTTTCGGAGTGGATATTAGAACTTGATAGAGGCGAAGGTATTCCGTGGAAAGGTAATTATTCCTCATGGCTTGAACAGAAAAGCAATAGGATGGCTCAAGAAGAAAAAACAGCTTCAAAGCGAAGAAAAACTCTCGAAAGAGAGTTAGAGTGGATACGCATGACACCTAAGGCAAGACAAGCAAAAGGCAAAGCTCGTTTAAATTCATATGATGCGATGCTAAACGAGGAGCAAAAATCAAAGGAAGAAAAGCTTGAAATATTTATCCCTAATGGTCCTCGTCTTGGTAATAAAGTTATTGTTGCTAAAGATGTTGAGAAGTCGTTTGGTGAAAGGATTTTATTCAAAAGTCTTAGTTTTGCCTTGCCACCCAATGGTATTGTTGGTGTAATTGGTCCAAATGGAGCGGGAAAGACAACATTATTCCGTATGATAATGGGGCTTGAAAAGTCTGACGTTGGCGAGTTCGAAGTCGGAGAAACAGTAAAACTTGCTTATGTTGACCAACAGCATACAGACATAGATCCCACAAAATCTGTCTATGATATAATATCCAATGGAAATGAAATGTTTAGAATGGGAGGCCGAGATGTAAATGCTCGTGCATATTTGTCTAAGTTTAATTTTTCTGGTAATGACCAAGGAAAACTTTGTGGGGTCTTGTCTGGTGGTGAGCGAAACCGTCTCCAACTGGCTCTTGCCTTAAAACAAGAAGGCAATGTACTACTGCTTGATGAACCTACTAATGATATGGATGTTAACACATTGCGTGCTTTAGAAGAGGGACTTGAATCGTTTGCTGATTGTGCAGTTGTCATTAGTCATGATCGTTGGTTTTTGGACCGTATATGTACGCACATATTGGCTTTTGAGGGCGATGGTAAAGTTTTCTTCTTTGAGGGGTCTTATTCTGATTATGAAATCAACAAAGCGAGACGTTTGGGAACAGACGAACTAAGAAGGCCACGTTATCGCAAACTTGTTGAAAGATAATAACAAACACGATGTCTATAAATTTCAACATAACAAGCGTTCATAACCCAAAGATCAAACAGTTGCTTCTTCTTCAGCAGAAATCTTCTGAAAGACGTAAAAATAAATTATTCGTCGTTGAGGGACAGCGTGAATTAATTCATTGTATTGAGGCAAACTACACAATAGTATGTGTGTTCTGTTTACATAATTCAATAGCAGAAATTGCATGTTTTCTTGACGATAACACCACTTTCTATGAAGTAACTAAGGATATCTATTCAAAGATTGCCTACAGAGGTACTACAGAAGGTGTCATTGCGATTGTTAGGTGCAAAGAGCAGACTTTTGATGACATTCAAAATAAAAAAAATCCTTTACTTGTAGTATTAGAAAAAGTAGAAAAACCTGGTAATCTTGGTGCAGTAATGCGAAGTGCTGATGCATCGGGAGTTGATGCTGTAATCGTGTGCGACCCACTGACTGATATTTACAATCCCAACCTTGTTAGAAGTTCTATAGGAGCTGTATTTACCGTGCCTTGTATAGTGTGTAGTTCGCAAGATTGTATTGACTGGCTGAAGCGCAACAAAATTCAGATTCTTACGGCACAACTTCAGGATTCTCTACCCTACTATGAATTCTCAATGACTACTGGTACTGCAATTGTTATGGGAACAGAAGCTACAGGTTTGACAGACACATGGCGTAAAGCAGCAGACGGACATGTGCGAATCCCAATGCTCGGAAAATTAGACTCGCTCAATGTGAGTGTAAGTGCTGCGATTTTAATGTATGAAGCCGTCAGACAACGTTCCATACAAGCACACAAATAATTGTGTAAAAAATGACACAGAAAAGAACAACTTTCGGAAGCAGATTTGGCTTAATAATGGCAGCTGCAGGGTCTGCCGTAGGATTAGGAAATATTTGGAGATTTCCTGTGGAAACTGGCAATAATGGAGGCGCAGCATTTATTCTCATATATATAGCTGCAGTTGTGGTATTTGGCATTCCGTTAATGGTTGCGGAATTTTTCGTGGGACGTTATGCTCATTCAAATACCGCCACTGCATATCGGAAATTGTCGAAGAGCCCATTTTGGGGAAACATTGGCTTTATATGTGTTGTAGGTGCAACCTTGATTCTTAGTTATTATATTGTTGTAGCAGGTTGGGTATTAAAGTACTTAATATATTCAGCAAACGGTACTCTGACAACAATTTTCAATTCAAATGATGCCTCTGGATATACAAGTCTATTCCAAAATTTTGTTTCTAGCACGTGGTCACCTATTATCTGTATAATATTGGTTATACTAATGTGCCATTTTTCCATAGTTTTAGGCGTTCAAAAAGGAATTGAGAAATTTTCAAAGATTTTCATGCCTGCCCTTTTTATCATACTTGTAGTTCTTGTGATTTTTTCATTGTTTACCCCAGGAGCTAAGGCAGGTCTATATTTCCTGTTTCATCCAGATTTTAGTAAAATTACTTCAAATTCTATTCTGAGTGCAGTTGGACAAGCTTTTTATTCTCTCAGCTTGTGTATGGGTTGCTTGTGCACCTATGCTTCTTATTTTAGCAAGAAAGTAAACTTAGTGAACACTGCTATTAACATTACCATAATTGATACACTTGTTGCCATTATGGCTGGAGTGATAATCTTTCCTGCCGTATTTTCTTCAAACATTGATCCACAAGCTGGACCATCTCTCGTTTTTATTGCATTACCGAGTGCATTTCAGCAAGCATTTGGCAATTGGTCGCTAGTGAGTTACATTGTTAGTA
This sequence comes from Bacteroidaceae bacterium, assembly GCA_963600315.1. Taxonomy (GTDB): domain Bacteria; phylum Bacteroidota; class Bacteroidia; order Bacteroidales; family Bacteroidaceae; genus UBA6382. Next base: position 4,157 of record CAVCAW010000088.1, read on the forward strand.
CGTTGTTTTACGTACTATTAGTGTTGGCTACCATTACATCAGCCATTTCTCTTCATGAAGTACCCACTTCTTATATTTGTGAAGCCTGGAAAGTCAGTCGTAAGAAAGCGGCAACAATTGTAACTGTAGTGTGTGGAATCCTAGGATTTTTGTGTTCCTTGAGTATGGGTGTACTAGATGATGTGACTTTGTATGGTAAAAATATTTTCGATTTGTTTGACTATACTACAACCACGTTGATTCTACCATTATGTGGAGTGCTGATTACATTTTTCGTTGGCTGGAAAGCTGAGAAAAAACTGATAATCAATGAACTTACAGGTGAAACTGGCAACAATAAGCTTGCAGTTAACGCTATTATTTGGATTTTGAGATACGTTGCCCCACTACTATTGTTTCTAACCTTTGTTAATGGATTAGGACTTATTAGTTTCTGAATGGTTAGCCATGGCCAATAACATGTCATACAGACACATATTGAAGTATACCGGAGTGTTTGGCGGCATTCAGGTCATGAGTGTTTTGTCTTCAGTATTGCGAAATAAGTCTGCAGCACTACTTATTGACAGATATGGTCAAGGACTTTCAGATCTTTTTAATTCTACTACCAATTTCATAAGTTCTGCAACGACTCTTGTGGTTCCGGTGGCAATTGTCAGAAAAGTGTCATCTCTTTATGAGAAATATGGAATAAACAGCGTTTCAGTTAAACATACGATCAAAGTAATACGTTCGTGGAGTGTGCTGACTGGGCTGATTGGAGCACTATTGGTTCTGCTGGCAAGTCCGTTACTTAGTCGCATTACTTGCGATACAGCTAATTTCACTAAGAGCTATCTTCTACTTTCTCCTATGCTTTTAATGCTCAGTATCAATGGAACAGAGATAGCCATATTGAAAGCCACGCGCCAACTGAAGCAACTGGCTAAAGCAACTATTATGGGGTCGCTTGCAACACTTGTTATATGTGTGTTGTGCTACTATTTGTGGAATATAGGTGGTATTGTAGTCTCGTTAAATGCTAGTCTATTTGTGGTTACGTTGCTAAATGCTAGGTATGCTACACAACGTTTCTCATATAGAGTGTCGCCTTTTTGTAGGCGAATTCTTTCACAAGGAAAATCTCTGATTAAGTTGGGCGCTTCATATCTGTTAGCATCACTAGCTGCGGCATTGTCAGAAGCCTTCATACGAACTTATTTGGCACAGAGCGGCAGCATTGAAAATGTAGGACTTTATGCAGCGGGTTTTGCCTTAACTGTTACCTACACACGGTTTATTTTTAATGCCATGGATGCAGACTATTATCCTCGTCTGTCTGGAATATGTCATGACAAAATTCTAATGAACAATGCAATAAATAAACAAATTGATGTATGTGTGCAACTTATCGTGCCATGCCTTCTGATTTTTACACTATTATCCCCTGAAATAATCAAACTTCTCTATACAGACAAATATCTAGAAATTGTTCCTATGATAATCTGCGCAACTCCTTATATGTTTTGCAAAGCTATCGTAACTCCTATCGCATATACGGCTCTGGCGAAAGCCGATTCTGTTATGTATCTTGTTGTTGAGTCTGTTTCTGCGGTGATACTTGCAATTAGCGTCATAGTTGGATATGAACTACTTAGTCTTACAGGATGCGGAATTGGTTTATCAGTGAGCAATCTAATCGAAATTTTGTTAATAACGACTGTCTATCATAATAAATATAAAGTAACGTTATCTAGACCGACTCTTTATATAATATTACTGCAATTCATCTTGTTTGCCATAGGGTTGAGTCTTATAGCCTTTTGCAAAGATTTTACCATAAAGGTTGTTTTTGTCTTGTTGACAATAGCAATTTCCATCTTAATGTTTATAAACTCAATCAGCAAAAATAAAATTGTAAAATGACAATCAAACAGAATATTGCACCACCATTGGTCATTATGGGGATTGATCCTGGTACAAATGTACTGGGATATGGTGTTCTCAAAATTGACGGAGCTCAGTCTACAATAGAGGCAATGGGAGTAATAGACTTGCGTAAGTGTCACGACATCTATCTCAAATTAGGTCGCATCCACGAAAACGTGACTCGTCTTATCGATACTTTCAAACCCGACGAACTTGCTATTGAGAGTCCTTTCTTCGGTAAAAATATTCAGACTGCCATAAAACTTGGGCGTGCACAGGGAGTTGCCATAGCTGCCGCTATAGAACGCGATGTCGTTGTACACGAATATAGTCCTACAAAAATAAAGTTGTCAATTACAGGAAATGGTCTTGCGAGCAAACAACAGGTAGCTAACATGTTGCAGAAATTATTTAAAATCAATCCTGAAAACATGGTGCCTTTTATGGATGCTACCGATGCTCTTGCTATTGCATATTGCCATTGTGCACAACGTAAAACGATTGTGTCAGCAAAGGAATATTCCACTTGGAGCGCTTTCGTAAAAAATAATTCATCACGAATAATACAACCAAAGAAATCAAAATGACCAACTCTATTACACCGGTAATAAAACTTAACAACGTAATAACAGACAGCGATTTCCGTTTTGAAGAACCAATAAATATAGAATTACTGCCAGGCGAAAATTGGATCATCTACGGTCCTAATGCAAGTGGTAAGACGTATTTTGTAAACGCATTGCGCTCTGTTTATCGCCTGAAAAGTGGAAATGTTGCCTACAATTTTGGAGATGGCACAACTCCATCATCCTATCGTAATATTCAATATGTAACATTTCAAGATCAGTATTCTAGCAGCATAACGTCCATGCCGTATCAAATGAGATGGAACCACGGGACAATAGATATGAACTTTGAGCCCCAAATCAAGGACTACATAGAAGATATAAGTCAGCTGCCGTCTATCTTTACAGAACGAATCTTTAATACACTTGATTTTCGCAAAATTTCATCAAGGACAATTCGCAGTCTCAGTTCGGGAGAATTCAGACGCTTCCAAATTCTCCAGATACTTACCAAACAC
>CAVCAW010000088.1:7158-8749 GCA_963600315.1 Bacteroidaceae bacterium
CTCATCGGACTTGACACTAATGGACGAGAGTCCGTGATGTCATTGCTGAACACAGCGGCAAAAGAACTATCTATAAATATAATAATTGCAGTTAGTAAATTTCCTGAACAACCAACTGGATTTACACATGTAGTTGAAACAAACGGAGTGACGATTAAAAAATATCCTCTGCAGAAGTTTCAATCAAACACAGATTATGATAATACAGCAACAGCAGATAACCTTCTGAAACAGACAGGCACTAACAATACAGAGGTTATCGTACAAGCAAACAATATCAACATAAAATACGGTCAGCAACAAGTACTAGACAATCTCAGTCTGACAATAAGGCAAGGTGAGCGATGGGCTATTACAGGATCCAATGGTAGCGGAAAGAGCACTTTGTTATCATTGATATGTGCAGATAATCCTCTAGCTTATGCTTGCGACATCACTCTCTTTGGCAAAAAACGCGGTTCGGGTGAAAGTATTTGGGAGATAAAGAAGAATATAGGCTTTGTTTCTCCAGAAATGTCTAGGTCTTGGCGACGTAACCAGTTAGTTGCCGATATTATTGCTACAGGGCTCTATGATACTACAGGTATTTTTGTTCGTCCTAAGAAAGATGATTATGACCGAATAAGTAAATGGTTAGACATATTTCGGTTGTCAGATATTGCTAAAAAATCATACCAAAACATTTCAAACGGACAACAGCGATTGGTGTTACTTTGCAGAGCATTCGTTAAGGAACCATTGTTGTTGATTCTTGATGAACCTTTCCATGGACTTGATGACAGTAACGTCTTGGTGGCAAAGAAGATAATTACTGACTACATCACGTCAAACCCACATCGCACGCTGATAATGGTAAGTCATTATGACGAGGAATTTCCACACATAATAAACCACAAACTCCATCTTACAAAACACGAATGAAGAGTGTAATATTTGACCTTGATGGCACCTTGTTAAATAGTCTAGATGATTTGGCGATATCAACCAACTTTGCTCTTGGCAAATGTGGTTATCCTACGCATACAATAGACGAAGTTAGAAAAATGGTTGGAAACGGTGTTGGTAAACTAATAGAACGTGCTGTACCTAAAAACACGACAGAGTCAGAATTAAATCATTGCCTTGACGTTTTCAAACGACATTATGTAAAGCACTGTCATGACAATACTGTTCCCTACCCTGGCGTGATAAATCTATTGAAAGTTCTCTATGAAAAAGGAGTCTCAATAGCTGTCGCATCAAATAAGCTTCAGCCTGCCGTGACACAATTATGCGAGGAATTCTTCTTTCCTTATGTAAAGATTGCTCTAGGAGAAAGACCTGGAATAAATAGGAAGCCCGCACCTGATATGCTTCTGACTGCTATGAGTCAGATGATGTCAACAAAATCGGATACTATTTATGTGGGAGATTCTGAAGTAGACATTGCCACAGCTAAGTCTGCAAACATCCCTTGTATTTCAGTCTTGTGGGGGTTTAGAAGTAAAGATTTCTTAGTTCAACATGGCGCTAATCTTTTCGTAAATGAACCGTCTGAGATAGTTAGTTTCTTGAATTAAATTAATCTACAAACAATTATTTTGCTTAATAT
>CAVCAW010000089.1:0-8681 GCA_963600315.1 Bacteroidaceae bacterium
GAAAGGTCATAGAGTTTTTCACGAAAGGTCATAGAGTTTTTCACGAAAGGTCATAGAGTTTTTCACGAAAGGTCATAGAGTTTTTCACGAAAGGTCATAGAGTTTTTCACGAAAGGTCATAGAGTTTTTCACGAAAGGTCATAGAGTTTTTCACGAAAGGTCATAGAGTTTTTCACGAAAGGTCATAGAGTTTTTCACGAAAGGTCATAGAGTTTTTCACGAAAGGTCATAAAATAGAATTGACAAAAACATGTCATTAAACTATAATATCATATATAAAAGTAAGAAAAAGGGGTGACAAGCACTATGCCAAAGCGACGAAAAATCCCTATAGTTCCTGATTATATAGGAATGGGAGACACAGAAAAATTAACTGTTCAGAAATCAACACCTCTGCAATCTCTAGCACAAACGGATTTGACATTGCCAGAATTAAAGTTGCTTGATGTGTATTTATCCCGTATTGATAGTCACGACCCAGAAAAAAGGACCGTACAAATTGAAAAGGGCGAACTTGAACATGTGTTAGGTGTGACAAGAATCTTGAAAGATGATTTGGACAAGCGATTAGAGCATTTGTTTCAAGTTGTCAAGATTGAAGATGATACAAAACGTAGGGGGTTTAAGTTGGTATCTCTTTTTGAGGCGGCTGATGCAGAGCCAGACGAAACAGGATTGTGGACAGTCACTCTTACATGCACCCCATCTGCAAGAGAATATATCTTTAATATTGAGAATCTGGGATATTTGCGCTACAGATTGAAGAATATTGTTGAATTAAAATCTCGATATAGTTACATCCTCTTTATGTATCTCGAAAACAACCGTTTTAGAAAAACATGGGAAATTAAGTTGGATGACTTGAAGGAACTAATAAAGTGTGAGGCAGAAACTTATGACAAATTTAAGTATTTTAATGATTTGGTCTTAAAAAAATGTCATACAGAGTTGAATGAAAAGACAGATTGCCATTTTGAGTATGAACCTATTAAGCGTGGCCGTGCTGTTGTTGCAATACGTTTCACGATGAATCAGTTTGTTGAAGTTGTGTCCGATGATATGTTAGTTTTTGCGGATACATCTGTTGAGTGGTTGAATATCTTGTCAGAGTGGAATTTATCAAAAAAACAGTTGGATGAAATCGCAACATTGCTTGCTGTGATTCCCAAAGTTGACCAATTAGCAGAAAAGCATGGTTCGGAGGAAGCTAAGTACCTTTATGTTGCGCAAAAAGTAGCAGAAATCAACCGCCGTGATTCTGAAAAGCCTATTCGCAGCAAATTTGCATACCTAAAGAAAATGTTGATTAAGGATTCGGAAAGCTTTTCGCAAGATTCCAAAACGCAGGTTGAATCTCCTGACACACAAGTTTTTAAGAACTTCACGAAGCGTACCGACAACAATTACATGGATAGAATTTTAAAGCAATACAAGGAAATGTGATGCAGAAAGACCGATGGTACACAAACCATCGGTCTTTTGATTCTATAGATATTCGGTTCCAAACTTTTCTTCAAACTTTTCAATCGCCTCAGCGTGTAGCCGTTTTACATGTCGCAATGTATATCCAGTGCATTGTGCGATGGCTTCAAAATGACGTTCCATCACATACCGATAGAACAGTATTTGATAGTATTTAAAGTCAAGCTGCTCCATTTGTTGAATGATGCGATTCTTTATGTCAATGTAAGTATCAATCAGCGTGTCAATCTCCTTCTCAAGCATGATGATTTTGCAGACTGCATCACCGATACGATCACTTGAATTGCTAGTTTGTACATTAACGTCCTTAACAGGACTAGGAACAGAAGCCAGCAATGTTTTTAACTGGTCTTTTTCGTACATTTTGTTTTCGATTTTGTAGTTCAACTGTCGTACCTGCAAAAGATAGTTTTTTGTAGTCATTTTACTTCTCCATCAATATATACTACCGATAACTCTTGTTACTCTTGTTTTCCTACGTTGCATTCGCAGAGCAAAGTTAGAAAAAGTATCTGGCACATCATCAAGCTGCTTTTTGCTTGATACAGAATATTGTTCCAAAAGCGACATCATGACTCCGTATGGTTCTTTTGATGTATACAACATTCTGTCTTTAAACACAACATGCTGCAATATCCAACTTGAGCATTGATAGATTCGTGCTTCTTTGTTGGTTTCTGTCATTTTTGTGCTTATTTTGCATATCCATCCTTTTTCTAAAACACGCTTCTCAACTTCCAAAGCAACACGATCACCACCACTATTGCCTTCAAACTCGCAATCCTCGACATTGTTATTCACAAGAATGTTTGCAGAACTCTCATATTGCAGCTCATAGTCTGCGGAATTGCTGCATATGCAATCAACGCAATAATACAAATCGTCTTTACCTTCAAACTTGACAAGAACCGGAAGAATAAAGAAGTCAGTGCCGCTTGATTTTGTATCGCATTGCGCTGTGATTCTTTCGATCTTTCTGTCTGGTAACTTATAAAAGCGTTGAATCTTATCATCTGGAAACAAAAGTCCTTCACGTTCAATAGGCTGCTGCAAGTACAGACAGCGATATGATATATCATCCATTATTCGTGCCTGATCTGCAAAGAACTCTTTTGTGAACCCACCAACTGCATAATCAAAATTGCTTTCTCCGGTGGTCGGGTCTGTTGCCGGAACTGAAATCACTTTCACGCGGTCATTCCCCTCATACTGCTCGATTACCCTTCCGATAACATCTTTTGTTGACCATCTTGTTGCAACAATGATTTCCTTGCACGGCTTGTTATTTGCATCTACAGTCTTTCGCTGCCTTGCATCGACAGTATACGCTCCCCACATCTTATCGAGGTAATTTTTGTTCAACGATTCTTCAAGGGAACCTATCATATCATCAATCAGCAGGAACTTACTTGCGCGGACCTTACCAGCACTCTTAGCACCTACAGAAGTTGTTTGTAGAGACGGGAAAGGCTTGTATTTGCCAACATTAAACTGCTGCATTAAAGCATTAGTTGAAGTGACTTTTAAATCAGGAAATATCTCTTGCCAAGCGTATTCAATGTTATCCTCAACCATTTGCAACACACCGTCATAATACATTCTGGTGATATCCCCTGAATGCGAATAGAACAGACTGTAGTCGTCTGGGAACCAGCCAATCACAGCAGAATGGAAGAACTTTAAAATTGTCGTCTTGCCTGTTCCAGGCGGAAGTGAAATACACAGTATATCATACCGATCATCAATCATACCTTGATAGGCATCTATCAGCTGAAACTTTTCGAATTGCTTGATTTTTGGCTTGTAAAACATCTTGCGCGATTCACGCTTGCGCTCCAGATATAGCAGATAATCATTAAAAATCATGGATTGTGCGCCGTTAAGGTACGTTTGCCAATACAGCCTATCATAATCATCATCTTGTATTTGTCTGTTCCGATTGCACCAATAGCGCACATATGCATTTACATGTTGTCCATAGTTGCGGTAAGCATCAATCTTTTTGAAATCTTGTTCCGCTATAAAATGGTTTGCATCCTGCAATATCAGCCTTGCACCGCCACACAGCAATTCAAGCTGACTGTATGACGGCTCTATTTTTATCTGCCGTTGAATACCTGCTACACGCTCTTTGTGCTGTTCTAATTCAAGCAAACTGTGCCTCCATCATTTCTGAATATCTTCCCTATCCACCCAGCCATACACGTTATCGCCGACTATATGATACTGGTGCTTGCCACGCATACATACATCCGTCACAACCGCATCTTCTGCAATCGCGGCAACTGGCGTTGAAGCCCATGCAGAATCATACTGTTTAGTGCCCGTGTAGTGGACTCTATCACCCTTAGCGATAGTTTGTGTGCTTGCATTCGCTACATAGCTATAATAGCCATTTCCAGCCTTTGTAAAGGCATAACCGCAAGATTCACCCGGCCACACGATCTTATACCAGTCAAAAGATGTATGTTCAAGGACTTCAACAGCTACGCCCTTCTGAATGGTGGTCAATACCTTTGCAGATGTATCAGCACCATTTCTAATGTTCATTGTGGTTAATGCAGTTGCTGTTCCTATGCCAGTACCGCAAAGGCTCGTATTGCCCTCTGAGCCGCTTGTAGACGGCTTTGGAGTGGTCTGTGCGGATATTTTATCACCATTATCAATAACTACCACAGTATGCCCTTGTGTGTTCGTACAGAGGATATCGCCACGAAGCAGATAGTCAGAGGACTGTGTATACTTAGAGTCCAGTAAAATATCAAAATATCCAGTCCCAGATAGCACGTTGACCTGATTTAAGGTTGAAAACCACGGGATGCTCTTTCCAACCGCATATGCCACGCACACTCTCACGAGGCTGGAGCAATCGGTTTCGGCAGCAGTCTTGAGCTTGCTGCAATCCCATCCGTACTGTCTTACCTTGTCGTATAAATCCCAGCTTGTAGACTGGTCATAGCCGATTAAATCATTTGCACAAGCTGCCTCCATGTCTGCCGCAATCTTTTCTCTTATGCTTGCGTCCTTCGCTCGGATAACCGTCCATCCTTTTGCATGGAGATACCATGGCTCTATAGCTACTTCCTGCCCTGTCTGATTTCCTGCCTGTCCTCCAGATAGCTTTCCGTTCTCGTCAATTCTTGCGCTTCCTACTCGTACCATTTTCATTCCTCCTTATGGCAGGTGTTAGTCACCTTTTTATAGACATCTTCGTATAATTCCTGCTTATCGCCATTGTACGTATATTCTGCATACACTCCATCGCCTGGCACAGTTGTTGATGCAAGGCACTTATAGTTCTGTAGCGTTTTGCAGCTCCACACGATAAAAACATCAGAAAGATCGATCTTTTCTTCTTGATGTGCATTGTACCATTCTACCAACTTTTTCTTTGCAACATTCTGAAAGTGTTTCATTCCTGTGATAATCATTACTCTTCATCCTCCTTAATTTGCGATATATTCATCAGTATACATGTCACACCAGACAGCAACACCGTAGACAGACAAACCTTCCAATCTACCTGTGATAATACTGCACTACTACCGATCACACCAATGGCAGCCTGTGCCATGGTCTTGATACAACGGATTCCTACGTTTTTAAGCCACTTATTCATGTCTCGCTCTCCCTACTTTCCAAATCTTTGATTCGATGATTCGCAACCAAAATCTGTTCATGCATAATCGAGGTTTCTTTTTCCAACTTATAGGTACGCTCGATTAAATTGTTATGCTTATCTACTTTTTTTGCCAGCTCATCCAGCTTGTACTCCATCAATACTCTTGTTCGCTCAAGCTGTCCGTGATTCGTGAGCAGGCAGACAATCAAAGTTGCCGCCGCTGCTCTGGACACTTTGGGATTTGAACCCAAAACTTCCTGCTTATGAGGCAGATGCTCTAACCATTTGAACTAAGTGTCCGTATGCGCCGCTCGCAAATGTCTATGGGGTGAGTATAGACATTTGCAAAAGTCGGCGCACAAACAGGGCTAGTTGGATTCGAACCAACAGTATAAGAATCAAAATCTCATGCCTTACCGTTTGGCAATAGCCCTTTACCAAGTGTCAATAGAGGTTACTCAAGTTTGGCACCCAGGCAAAAGCGATGTTGAGCATTGAAAACGCAATCATAGTGAGCATCGTTTTGAATTTCGCCTTTGAGTGATTCGCTTCCAGATACCACATTACCGTAAAACCGACGACAAACACATTGAAAATAGTTGTCAACACTCGGAGTATCATGATTACTGTAACCATTACACATCCCCTTCCTTGCGATTTAACGATTTTTCAATCGCGAATCCGTCCGGGTAACGTTCCCAAAGCTTCTTGTTATTCATGATCGCAACTTCCTCAAGTGTTGAATCCAAAGACTCAGCGGTCAATGCAAGGTAATACAGTATATCGCCCAGTTCCTTTAAATAATGTTCCCTATCGAATGGATGCCCTTGAAAGTATTCTTTCTTCAAAAGGTCCGCAAGTTCCCCTGCTTCTCCAGCAGCTCCAAGGACACCATTCAACCGCATGTTCTCTTTTGTGGCTGACGTTGTTGTGGATGCGGTACGCATTACCCCAGTCTGAAATTCACTAAATGTCATAATCGTGTTACTCCTTAAAGTGTGCTTTTGTTACGGCGATTGGGAAATCTTCAATTTCGCTCGCCCATCCCGTTCTACCTCTGTCTGCATCAGCTACCCTCATTTCTTTAATCAGTCTAATTTGCTCCATGAATAATCCAGAACGTTCACCTGAAAGGCCTTTTCTCTTTCCAGCGATACTTAAATCTTGGCAAGGGCTGCCACCAATGATTACATTTACTGGTGGAATTTCAAAACCATTAAGTCTTGTGATATCGCCTAAATGCTTCATTTTAACTTCCCCTTAATTTTAGAAGATAACATATCCTTTGAACCCATATTCAAAATCAATGCAGCTTTGCAAAATGTGATTGCCGATTCTTCGCCTAAAATTAACTCAATACGTTCGAGTTGCTCTTTGCCTATAGTTTTTATAACTGAATCAGCTTGAATTGATGCTACGGCATTCTGTGGCTTCACAGAGGCACTTGCAGTTTCTTTGTTATGGTCTGCCTTCGCTTTTTCCATGAAATCAAAAATGTATTGGCATACTTCCTGACGTTCACGGCACAGCTTGACTTTGTTAAGGTCTGGTTGCGCAGGTCCTTTTGACATCTCTTCAACCTGCTTCTTATATCCAGCCACAACACCTAGCAACCATGTAGTAGCGGTTTTATATTTAGACTCTTCATCTAAAATTTCTAAAGCCATTGTTTTTATATCCCTTTCTAGTCCACAAGCGTTATTGCTTTGATAAATTCACGCGGAAAGTACGCTTTTATGTGAATCGGCTGCGCCTGAAATACATAAAAGACCTCTTTGCTAGGCATGTAACCATACATACCCTCAACAGGATGGTCAAATACCTCTATATCTTTGCATGTGCCGTCTATAAATTCGATATGCGCAATATACGTTTCGACCATTCATCATTCCTCCGGCATATAATACGCATTCCCTGCAAACGGAACACTGCTACAATTATCAAGTGCATCTTTAACCTCTGCGGCTCTAGCACTTGTCGCATATTCACCCATAATCATATCTTGAGTGCTTATTCGCGCCAAAATTCTTGTGCCGTTACGAATAAATGCTGCACTTTCAAAATCCACAGAACTAAGCCTATCCTGCGATACAATTCTTGTCATTTGCCTTCCCTCCTCTGGTAATGCTCCAGTTGACATTTAACCATGTCTGCTATGTTTTTTCGCTCCATATTGATTCCATGCCCTTCTCGGCAAAGTTTACAAACAAGTATCTCACCGCAATTTTGGCATTCGTCACGTATTTCTTTTGTAGATAGTCTCACTACGCTTATACCCTTTATATATATTTACTGAATACGTATATATAATATACATACATTCAATAGCTAGTATCTAGTATATAAGCATATATTCGTATGTGTATTATGGTTAGCAAGTATATATATTATTATTATATAGACCGCTGATCATTGGGGGCTTTTTGTTTTGCGAAAATATTTTGGGGACTAAGTAGCCCCTCGCCAGTGCCACCATCAAGACCCCTCCCCCCATTGGTGATCTGCTGAGTGAGTGGCGGCGGTGCGGTATGCCGTACAGTGCGATCTTTCGGGGGCGGCTTTCACTGTGGAGATGATCAAGCGGCGACTTATCAACCTTTAGAAATGTGCTTTTTGTATATACAACTCCGACAACTGCACAGGCAAAAACCACTATAATCGAACTTCGCCCCCTCGAAAAGTTCGTAAAACAAACATTATACGAACTTTATATACAAATACAGATTATCTTTGCAATAAAATGATTGATATATTTTATCATGAATCGTCTGACGATTCTGTGCCACTTCTATCTTCAAGCTGCGGCAGTTCCGGTGCCGCATCAAGCGCAGCTTCCCACTCCTCCGCTGTGATCTGGCGAGCTTCAAGTTTCGTTTGCGTTTGTAAACGAAATTCGCTACTATTAACATAGCCATGATTGTTTGTAAGATCGAAAATTGCAAGCACTGGTGGGATTTTCCCTTGTAGCGCGAGCTGCTTTTTGCAAGCGGTGATCACGCCCTTGATCTGCTGGATAGCTTGCGCCCACTCCTCGCCGCGTGTGGCTTCATATCGCCGTATCGTTTCGCGTGTGATGCCCATATAAGCCGCCCACGATTCTACATCGGGTATGAGTCGTAGCCTTCCGCCTTCCTGTGCAGTAGAATCCACCTCCTGCACATACTGAAGATAAGCGTAGGATTCGCGCCGAAAAGCATCGAGGCCTTCAGGAGTGTGAGGAAAAAGCACTGGTGGGCCTTTTCGGGCGCTTTTAGCAAGGCCGCGCATACCTATAGCAAGGATGCTTTGCAGCTCGTCTCCATCAAGAGCGGATGCGATCTCTTCGTGGCTGGGCCGTATCTTTCCCATGCTATGCCTCCTATCTTTTAAATGAAACATATATATATACATCTTAGCCACTGCCTATACAGTATATAGTATACTGTACTAGCTATATGCATATATATACTATCTGTAACATATGCATATACAGGCATATACTATCTATAGCATATGCCTATATACTGTATACATATATAGCCTATACTTATATATAGCATATATACATCATATATAGATATGGGATATGTATATACAC
>CAVCAW010000090.1:0-6099 GCA_963600315.1 Bacteroidaceae bacterium
TTATCGGCCTTATCACTTTGCACGGCACACCGCCAGCGACAACACCGGCAGGAATATCCTTCGTGCTCCATGTATTTAATCTAATGTTTTTAAGTATAAATGCTCAGGCACTATCTGAAGTGGAGACCGCAATGAAGCCCCCTTATACAACACATATAAGAATCTATATGTTCTTGTCATTGCAACATATAAGGCCTTTTTGGCATCTCTATCTGATGCACCCTCGTAAAATGGTAAGATGACAGTTTCAAATTGAAGACCTTTGGCACTATGATAAGTCATTAGTTTGGGCAATTGGCTTGAGAAATCCAGTGTCACTCTATTTCTCTTGTCATTAAAACCTGCATTATACTTAAACTCACATGCAAAGTTTCGAGCAGAAAATGACTTCATCAAATACAACACTTGTTCATTGTCAGGGACAAGGATACCAACATTCTTCATGTTCTTCTTCTCTATGAGTTGAATTATAGATTCAATTTGAGTTTCTTCATCATCGAATCTTACAATGTGAGGCAATGCTATTTCCTTACTTTGATAAACAGCATCTGCGTAAGGGCTTGCATCAACGCCGACGTATTCTTGAGTAATTTTAGCCACTGGTTTAGGAAGACGATAATTGCTATTTAGGTATGACACATCAATACCTGTCATAAGAGACAAGTCACTTATGCTAAGTGTATCTTTCATTCCACCATATATTGATTGTGCAGAATCTCCAAAGAAAAAGAAACATTTTCGAGCGGCATTGATAAATTCACTTATCTCATCCTTTGAAAAGTCTTGTATTTCATCCACAATGATATAATCAGCAGAAGGTCTTCCTGCATCTTGCCACTGCCAATGATAATAGAATCTCTTTTCGTTGTTTGTCAATTCTTTTCCTTGCTGCATGTACCGATTAAGTGATTTTGTGTACGCAATCAAAATTACGTCACCTCCATCATCAATAATCTGTTGTGCTTTATACATGGCTATTACAGATTTTCCACTACCGGCACAGCCTGCAACAATCATGGACTTGTTCAACTCCCGTTCAATAAGCCCTATTTGTTCTGAATCCAAAGAGTCTTCTCCTACATTGAATTCTTTTAAAACACGCTCTTTCATGCCGAATCGCTTCTTCTTAGTTTTCGAGTTAGAAGTTGATTGCGTCTCTTCGGCATGTTGAGAAACTTGAATATTCTTAACTATATCAGCCACATCATTGGAAATCTCATTTAAACCCTCGGCTATAGTTTGCTCTTGACTTGCAATTTCCTCTTGTGTTACCGATTTATGAGTCGGCTGATTATCAGCCAACTTTTCCAACTCATTTTGAGCGGCAATAGCCAATCTGTCTGCCTCAAGTTTGTCCGTCATCGCTTGAAGCAGCTCCGCTTTTTGCTGGTTAATTTGCAACACCTTCTCATTGATTTTTTTTTGATGCTCAATTTTGAGCTGTTCAATTTGCGCCAAAAGATTCTCGACACGCTGACTAAGTTCCTCACTATTATCTTTTGTTTCAACAAATACAAATTGAGAAAAAGCGCCAATGTACTCAAGAGCCTTGTCGCTTAAGATTGCTTTAGTAGCCAGAGAATTCAGATAATTATGTATTCCTAACGCATGCATTTGCGCATACGATTTGAGTTCCGGTTCCGCTGTACCTGCATGGTTGGCTGTTGCACTGGACATTTCGTAAAAGTCTTTAAGAGTTCTATCAGACTGGTCCTTAATGTATTTTCTCTGGTGTTTATACTCTTTTTCTTTATGCATATAGCAATATGCATCAGCAAACAGAAAGAACAGTTTACTACCTGTTTTGACATCTTTTCTCTTAGCGAGAACTATAGCATAGTTTTTTACATCTGCCGCGCTTATTATATTCTTGGTTCCATTGATAAGCTCTTCGGCAAGTATCTCATCTCCAAGAGTATCCACAAGCATAAACTTTGCCAAATTCTCTAATGCGACACGCATGTCACGATAGAAGAATATGTATTCTTTCGAATTATATTCTTCCACCGCTCGATTAAAGTCTCTTTTCAAAGACTCCTTGATATTATCAATATCCATATCTTTTGTTCTTTAAAATTTCGTAATTTATTTTCCGTATCCAGCTATGCTTACAATGAATATGAATCCTTGTTCCCTTGCTTCAGGAGACCATTTCGAGGCAAAGTCGGTTTGATAACCATTAACTCTAAGGTTTCTTTGGTCAGCCAATACAGAATCTTGATATGTCCAATAATAGACATCGGAAACAAAATATCCGTTAAGTGAGTATTGTCCACTTTCTTCCATAGCTTTAGCTATAGAACTTGACTTTGACAACTGTCCTACAGTCATGTTATTACATACTACGTTGAATACATGAAACACTTGACCAGTTTTGGTTTGGGCATCCCTTCTTTGTATTGACACTTGGGCGTTTTTAGCAACTTGATTAACTATTTTGCGATTGTTAACAAAATTATATCCCGCATTGAACCCAATGTTATAGTTGTCAAGGCCAGGATGTCGCTCTCTGACACCCAACGCATCATCTTCACCAGCATATTTCAGCATGTTCAGTACCGCATTTTCTCGTTTCCCGAGATATGCCATAAGGAATTTTCTAGCACGAGTGAATGCGACATATAGCAGTCGTCGTTCTTCTTCGATGCATTCCTTATCATAATCAGTAAGAGGTACATTGACATCAACATCTTTTGTCGGGTCAAATGGCAAAGAAGACACCGACGGAGTAACAACTACAGCATCAAATTCCAGTCCTTTAACTTTGTGCATCGTTGTCAGCACTACGTTCATCTGTTTATCTTGCAGTATTCGCTCTGTCTGATATTTATCATACAATTTGTATAGTTGCGGATTCTCTTCTGCAAGAGTTTGACGTATAGACTCTGCCATATCCAAATATGTATGCTGTACTTCGTCTCCCTCCGCAAAATCAAGATAATCCAACACTAATGTATAGGCAAAGTCAAGATAAAAACTGTCCCAATTAGGGAGGTTATTTATCCAAGTTGCAATCTTTGATCTTATATGATTTTTGGTTAAATCGTTCTCTAAATTCAGATGCTTAATCCCCAGATCTTCAATCATATGTATGACTGCATAGATTTCACGTTTACGGAATAACTCACATTCAGAAGCACCTTGGATTCTAAGACGAACTTCAGGTAAGTTCATCGCCCTAATTAGTGAATAGCCATGGTAAACCTCATTATTTGTTCTGAAGAATACTGCAACATCTGTCATCTTCTTTCCTTTCAGATACATAATAGTATTCTGAAAATCTTTTACCCAGTCGCGTTCGTTGTTATATATAAATGTATATTGCTCTTGGGGTTCAGAATCTTTGTTTGCCTTACATGGAACAGGTATCTTGGAATCTTGCGCAAGGAATTTTGACGCTTCCGCAAGAATCTTTGGATAAGATCTGTAATTGGTAGACATCGTCATCCTTTTCGGCTTGAGTTTATCATACAATTGCTTGTAGTAATATTCCGGATCCATTGATTCCTTCTTCTCGAAACCATAAATACTCTGATCTCTGTCACCTATGGTGAAGAAAGCTGGATGTTTGTATATTTCGTCCAATTCGAACATAGCCTCAAGTCGAGTCTGAGTTATGTCTTGGAATTCATCAATAAGAATGTATCTGATGTCATTAAGACTTTTCGTAACTTCCATTGGACTTCTTCTCATCAGGTCTAGCAAAGTACTTTCCCATTCAGACATTTCAAGTCCTTCCAACACCTTATCTCCACATATCTTTTTTGCAAGACCATGGAATGTATATACATGCAGCTGCGCAGCAGAACGACTAAGTCCCAAAGATGAGAACAACTTAGTCAAACGGGACTTCAACTCCACTACTACGGCTCTGTTATATGCCAATACCAGAATTTGGTCAGGGCGTACATGCTGACGATAAATCAACTTAGCACACCTCATCGTGAGAACGTGAGTCTTTCCGGAACCAGGACCAGCCTCTACATTTACATTTGTGTTAGAGTTCTCATTATAGATGTTCCATTGCTCAATATTGTCCTTCATCTTTTCCTCGGCTGATTTTATCGCTGTTTCTCGAACCGTATCCCAAATTGGATCATCATCAGCATAGTATTTACTCAAAAGTTCAATGAAGCCATTTGCATCAGTTTTACTGAAATACGCACTTATCAGTTCCTGGAACTCTTGCTTTGACTGAATCTTAGAGGTCAGCACATCCATCACACAAAGTCTCAGGCTACGAATTTGCATTGCTTCATCAAATGCTTTTTTATCTTCGTAGTCTTTACTTTCTGATGTCATATTCTCAAGAATCATATTTTCAGAATCATCCGTACAGCATACTTCAATTCCTGTAGGAAGCAAATTGTCAGTTACGACATAGGCCATCCCTGAAAGGTATCGGATTATGTTATCGAAATAATTGAATCCTTTCTTTTCAAAGCCCAATGAATTTATTGCCTCTGCCCAATTCAAATTGTCAACATTTTTTTGCTGCAAATCGTATATGTATTTCAAGACTTTCAGACAATCATCCTTAAAAATCGGAAGGAAATCCTTCCAAGCATAGCTTTCCACTAAAATGGATTGCTTTACTGTTTTAGATTCTCTGTCGATATAAGATTTGCACTTTACATTTGGCACAATGTCAAGTAGGGTTATAAAGATCTGGCGGAAGCGTTTCCCGAGCAAATCTTTCTTGTAATTCTTGGCGATGGACAAACCTTTATTTCTTTTTTTCTCATCTTCATTGTACCATGGCATGTAATATGTCTTTTCTTCACCGTTTTCTGTTTTTCTGGTAACAGGTTTGATGATGCCTTGAAGGGCATCCATATCCATAAATCCCCTTATCTCTTTGTCTGAGTATGTCTTTTCTTTATTCAGGACATTGTCTTTCAGTATCTTGGTCGTAGCATTTATGATTATGTGAAAAGCTAATTCTTGATTCTTATTCCTTAGCATATAAGGTACTTCGTCACGGCGTGTATTAGCTATTCTACAACGTACGTCCTGATTTATTGAAATAAGATGACATTTCACACATAAAATAAGTTCATTAAGAACTTTAGACGTGTGAATGGACAATTCACTCGCTATTTGTTGTAGCGAGACTTGGATTGTAGTTTTGCCCTTCTCTTTTGCAATATCAGCTATTGCAGAGAACACTTTCTTAGTTTGCACACCGGCTTTGGAAGACAAGGCTTTAACGTTTGATGGGTCTTCTGTATTTACCGTAATATTAATGTGTGCAGGACTTAAGTATCCCATCTTGATTCGATTCATCCGTTCAAGCCAGTATTCTCCAAGTTTGAAGTCTGTATAGTCATGGTCATTATCAGAACTTTTCCAAAGATTATTTGGAATGACAACAGGAATTTTCTTTGTTGTCTCAATAGGCTGAATATTCGTAATGTATTTTAGTATTTCATCACGGATTTCCTCCAAATTTTTCCAACTAAGCATGCTTTGCAAAAGTTGTTCACGTGATTTCTTGATATCCTCCGTGGAATAAAGGCAAACCGTTGGTATTGGATTTTCCGAATTAAAGCCAACACTCTCATACATATCTTTATTTCTGCCAGCACGTCCTACTTCTTGAAGATAGTCTTCAAGAACGTTAGGAGGACAAAGATGTACGATGTAATGTATGTTTGGAATGTCCATACCCATTCCGAAAGCCTTTGTGGCACATAATATGTAAATAGGATCATCTTGCGACTTAAAACGTGAATATGCATCGTCCCTATCGTCTGCATCCAAACCAGCATGGAAGTATCCAACTCTTTCCATTGAATCTTTTTCCTGTAAGACACCTGCATCAACAAGAAGTCCAGGCAGTTTTGCAGCTAGTTCTTCACATTGACTACGTGTTTTGCAGAACACGAGCATTCTACTCTTGGCAAAATCGATTCTGTTGGATTTTGTATATTCTACGATAGCCTTAATTCTTGAATCAAGGTCATGGCCAACCAATTGAAAGGAAGTTCCAATGTGACTTCTAATGGGGTTATATATTTTTTTGTCGTTGTCTTGTCCTAATCTCTTCACTGGTACCGTTTCATTAATCTGATTATAAATCATATCTGTAACGGTTGC
>CAVCAW010000090.1:6676-8433 GCA_963600315.1 Bacteroidaceae bacterium
TGTTTTATGGAAGAGTCATCCTTTGGAGAATTATCGCTATAACCATCATTGAATATACCTTGAGCTACCTTCAACTGACTATTAAAGGTGTCCTCGTTGGGCCAAAGAGGTGTTGAAATAAAGTTGCTGGTATTCCAGACACTTGACAAGGTATGGTATTCTTCAAGGAAACTGTCAAGTATGTACATCTTTGATGCCGCATTGTTAGCGAGAATGAACCTGCTATAATATTGATAGACAGGCCAAACTGAGATTAGTAAAGCCTGATAAGTATCCTTTTTAGAACCTTTCTTCAGCTCGTCACCAGTTTCCTTGATATTGTCATTAAGGGTACTCTCACCAACGCTTGTTTCATAATTCTGCCACATCATCATGTGCTTTTCTATGGCCATTTGATCCCAAACGTAGCAATATGAATGATATAGACGTTTTTCTGTGATTTCGAAGAATTTTTCTTTCGAAACCACAATAAGTCCATTGGCTCGTTGTGTGATTTTCTCTAAACGAGAAATCAAAGTTCCCTCTTTGGAAACATAGAATCCAATTGATTCTGCGTATTTTTCGACTTGATCAATTTCCAAATTATCTTCTAGTATGTATATGATTGGCAATATACAACTTGACGTATGAATGCTATTCAACAATGCAAGCTGATACATCCAGTACATTGAACGGTAGCGCGTAGTTGAGTTGACACGCTTTTGGGTAAAGTCGAACTTGGGAACTCTACCGCTTCGTACCAGATATACTGATGAATTATCGTTGTCTTCTGAAAGCCAAGTGATATCCTTTATTTCTGCATTACTCCCAATCTCTGCTTTTAAGTTCTCCAGTTTCTGGTGAAAATTGAAGTTGTAATTAACCATATACTTACCATCACGAGTTCTTTCAATCCACACTTTTGAAGCTTCAGCAGGTACATCCGAAAAGAGTATAGATTTTCTGTCTTCACTCGTTACTGGAGTGTAACTTGAGCCACCCAAGCGCATAGGAATAGAATTCTTCTCATTCCAAAAGTCAGATGGACGCAGAGGTGTTGGTAATGTATATTGGTTTAACCGGTTTTCCAATTCACAGCCTATAAAATACACCTTCTCATAGTCAAATGTGCTGCGCAAATCATTAATATATCGCAAGTCGGCACATGTAGCCCCCGACTCATTTTTGTCTTCAACATAGTCCAACAACATTTGTTCGTCGAAATATTGAATTCGGAGATATGGGGCCAGATTAGAATAGATTGGAGTCTTTGACAATTCACAGAACCGAAGAACAACTGCTTGTAAGAAAGGATTTTCCAATGGCTTGCTTACCAGCTTTTCCTTAGATATTGGCAGATAATCAATACCATTATTTTCACGAATGAAAGACAATGATATATGTTCGGCTATTCTGTTCCACAGTCTTTGTGGAGCAATGATAAGAGTCTTTTTATTCTCTGATTCTTCATTTATTTGAGCTAATGATTCCTGAAGAGTCTCGTCTATATCGTGAAGGCTTTGGTAAAAACTGTCTTCTGACCCTGCGGATTTCTTGAAGAATTTCGAGAATTTAGGTTGGCGAAGTTCTTCTAAGATTTGAGTGAGATTTCCAGGTAGGAAATTTGACAATTGACGGCAAAGTCCCTCGTCCATAGCAAGACGGAACAACTGGTTCCAGAACAATCTGTCGATCAATTCTGTATCATCTTTTGCATTATGTGCTGTATGGAGAGAATATGCATATCTACATGGGTTGAGAAGTATCTCGATTTCCAG
>CAVCAW010000091.1:0-8370 GCA_963600315.1 Bacteroidaceae bacterium
GTGCATTTCCGCGGAAATTAATATCGGCTTTGGTCGAAATACACTTGAAATGTAGTCTTCGTGTTTTCTTTTGTGAGAGTCGCAATAAAATATCTTCTGTGTTAATGGTAAATAGTTGAACGTATAGGTTAAAAATGAGCCCATGTGAATATCCGTGTGACTGGCGGAATGTTTGCATGGGCTCAGTTGTTTGAATGCTAATTTTGTTGAACTTTTATTTTAACTGCATACGGGCTTGGTTGTATTCGTCAACAAGCCGTTTCATAATGGTAGGTATGGCTTCGATTTTATTTATAGCTGAAGCAATTTGGCCAATTTCCAATTCTCCGTTTTCGACATCTCCGTAAAAGATTCCGCGTCGAGTTGACTTTTCTCCCAATATGGCAAGTAAGTCTTCCTTTTCGGCGCCTTTGCTCTCTGCTTCGGCAATGCGCTGATAGAGTTCGTTTTTTACTAGACGAGACGGAGATAATTTCTTGAGGCATAGCATTGTATCGCCTTCGCTGAGAGATGTGCAACGCTGTTTGAATTCTTGGGATGCGGAGCTCTCTTCGGAGAGGGCAAATAGGGTGCCGATTTGTACTCCTTCAGCACCAAGTACTTGAGCAGCTAGGCAGGCTTTGCCCGAAGCAATTCCGCCGGCTGCAATGACGGGCAGTGATGTAGAAGCACAAACTTGCGGAATCAGACACATGGTTGTTGTTTCTTCGCGTCCATTATGTCCGCCTGCTTCAAAACCCTCTGCTACGACTGCATCAACACCAGCTTCTTCGCTTTTTTTTGCAAACTTGGATGAACTTACCACGTGAGCTACTTTCATTCCTGCTTCGTGAAAACGTTGAGTGTAGGTCTTCGGGTTACCGGCTGATGTAAACACGATTTTGCAACCTTCTTCTATAACCATGTCTATAAGGCTTCCGATTTGAGGGTACATAAGTGGAAGGTTTATTCCCCAGGGACGGTTGGTGGCTTGCTTGATTTTGTGTATGTGCTCCCTTAAGAGGTCGACATCCATTGTGCCTGCGCCGATTAGTCCAAGTCCTCCGGCGTTGCTTACAGCGGCTGCTAGACGCCATCCGCTGCACCAAGCCATACCTCCAGCTATTACTGGATATTCAATTTCAAACAGTTCTGTAATTCTGTTGGGCATGTTGTGTGTGATATTAAGAATGTTAAAGTTTTTTGTGCTAGTATTCAGTTGGTTGAAAATGTGCTAAAGTTCAGTCTTGCGCTGCCAGTTGCATCAAATGGACAGCCACAAGGGCGGCGGTTTCCGTACGTAATCTTGATTTTCCAAGTGAGACAGGAAGGAACCCTTTGCTGATAGCATACGAAACTTCCTCGAGGCTGAAATCGCCTTCGGGGCCGACCAAAACTTGCATGGGCTCGCTTGATGATGTTAGGACATCTAGTAGAAATGGCTTGCCTTGGGTTGATTGTGGTAAGTCTGTGTCTTCGTAGCAATGGGCTATGCAGCGGACTCCTTGAAAGGGAGCATTTATAACATCTTTGAAACTTTGCATTTTTGTAATTGCAGGTTTGTAGGTCTTGTGGCTTTGTTTCATTGCTGAAATTACAATTTTCTCAATGCGCTCTGTCTTGAGGTTATGTCTTTCTGAGAATCTGCAATCGATGAAATCAATTTGGTCGATGCCAATTTCTGTCGCCTTTTCTGTGAACCATTCTGTGCGGTCAATGTTTTTCGTTGGCGCCATGACAATATGTATGTGACGTTTCCACTGTTGCTCAAAATGCTTTGTTTTATTGATTTTATAGAAACATTCCTGCTTTCCTGTCTTTGTTATTTCGCATAAGTGTAAGTTTCCTTTACCGTCTATAATATTTATCTTGTCACCCTCCTTAAGGCGTAGGACTCTTAGAATGTGACTCGCTTCTTCTGGCGGTAGTATTCCTTGCTCTGGGGTAGCGTTATAGAAATATCTAAGTTCTTTCATTGTGGTTGTATCTGTTTGTCTGTAAGCCAATTGTGGCTTTTTTTTAAATGTTGTGTGTAATTCATTTCTCGCATAATCTGCCGCTGTCGTTTCTTTATATATGGAGATGGGGTTTTGCTGTTGAATTTCAAAGGGTTTGGCAGTGTGGCAGCTATCAATGCGCATTGGCGTTGGGTTAGTTCTGATGCATTAACATCGAAGTTTGCCAAGGCTACAGCTTGGGCGCCGTATATTCCGTCGCCCATCTCTATGGTGTTGAGATAGACCTCCATGATTCTTTCTTTGCTCCACATTAATTCTATCAAGAAGGTGAAGTATGTCTCAAGTCCCTTGCGTATCCATGACGAGTTTGGCCATAGAAACACGTTTTTTGCTGTTTGCTGAGATATGGTGCTACCGCCTCTCTTTCTTTTACCGTCAATGTAGTCTTTTGCTGCAGATTTGATTGCTTCGGTGTCGAAGCCGTTGTGATCCAAAAATTTCTGGTCTTCGGATGCCATCACTGCGGTGGAAAGGTGAGGGCTTATTTCTTCGATTGGAATCCATATGTGGTCATTTCTAACTTCTTTGTCTTGGTTTACTTGTTGAAAACACCTTATGACCATCAGGGGACTAACGTAAACGGGCACCCATTTATACAAAAGGGTGAAAAATATGGAAGAACCGAAGAAAAACAACAATGAGGTTGCCAAAATTCTTCTTATTGCTTTCATTTCGTCATTTTAAGGCTTCGTCATTTTAAGGCAAAGGTATCGAAAATAATGCAATTGCATTTGTTTTTGGTCGCTAATAATTGCTGTCTGTGTGTTTTGTGGAATAAAAAGCTTTGGCAATTTGCAAAATCGGGGAAAAGTACGTATTTTTGCATATAAATATTTTTAAACAAAGGTATACACGATATTTTTACCTGTAAGATGGCTGTAGAATTAAAGAATTTAACAAAACGAAGCGAGAATTATTCAAAGTGGTATAATGAACTTGTTGTCAAGGCAGATCTTGCCGAACAAGCTGACGTAAGGGGCTGCATGGTTATAAAGCCTTATGGCTATGCTATATGGGAGAAAATGCAGCGAATTCTTGACGGACTCTTCAAAGAGACTGGTGTTCAAAATGCTTATTTTCCATTGCTTATTCCCAAGAGCTTTTTGTCTCGCGAGGCAGAACATGTTGAAGGCTTTGCTAAGGAGTGTGCCGTTGTTACCCACTATAGACTCAAGACGAATGAAAATCATGACGGGGTGGTAGTTGATCCTGATGCTAAGCTTGAAGAAGAGCTTATTATACGTCCTACTTCGGAAACTATTATCTGGAATACATATAAGAATTGGATTAAGTCTTATCGTGACTTGCCTCTGCTGTGTAACCAATGGTGCAATGTGATGCGTTGGGAAATGCGTACTCGTCCGTTCTTGCGTACATCTGAATTTTTGTGGCAGGAGGGTCATACAGCTCACGCTACACGCGAAGAGGCGGAGGCTCGTGCGCAGCAGATGATTAAAATCTATGCAAAGTTTGCAGAAGAATATATGGCTGTTCCTGTTGTCATTGGATTTAAGAGCGAAACTGAAAGGTTTGCTGGTGCTCTGGACACTTATACGATTGAGGCTATGATGCAAGATGGCAAGGCCTTGCAAAGTGGAACGAGTCATTTTCTTGGGCAAAATTTCGGCAAAGCATTTGGTGTTCAATTTCTTAACAAAGAAAACAAACCCGAGTATGCGTGGGCTACATCCTGGGGAGTCTCAACGCGACTCATTGGCGCTCTAATTATGTCTCATTCTGACGATAATGGTTTGGTGCTGCCTCCTGCTTTAGCTCCTGTTCAGGTGGTGATTATTCCAATAGGACAAGGCGCTCAGATGGCTGCAATTGACGAAAAGGCAAATGAAATAGCTGGTAGTCTACGCAAGGCGGGGATTAGTGTAAAGTATGATAATGCTGACAATAAACGACCTGGCTTTAAGTTTGCAGACTACGAACTTAAAGGTGTGCCAGTACGTATTGTGTTGGGTGCTCGTGACATGGACAAAGGTATTGCTGAGGTTATGCGTCGTGATACTCTGGAGAAAAAAGATGTTAGCCTTGATGGTATTGAGGAATATGTGCAATCGTTGCTGGTTGATATTCAACATAATATTTATCAAAAGGCTTTGGATAACCGCAAACAACACACGGTGGAATGTAATAACTATGATGAGTTTAAAGAAAAAATTGCTAATGGTGGATTCTTTGTGTGTCCTTGGGATGGAACGAGAGAAACTGAAGCAAAAATTAAGGAAGATACACAAGCTACCATACGCTGCATTCCGTTTGATGTGAACCAAGACAACCCAGGAACGGACATGGTGAGCGGCAAACCTGCTAAACATAAGGTGTTAGTTGCTCGCGCATACTAATTCTGTACCTCGCTGTTCCATAAAGAATGAATGTAGTTGTAGTTAAATACAATGCTGGCAATATCTGCTCTGTGATTAATGCCTTGCATCGCCTAGGTGTTTCGCCTGTCGTCACTGATGAGCCCGAAATTATTAGCAAGGCAGATTGTGTTTTGTTTCCTGGTCAAGGAGAAGCCTCGTACACCATGAGATATCTGAGAGAAAAGAAATTGGACAAAGTGATTTGTTCGTTGACTCAGCCTGTTCTCGGGATTTGTATAGGAATGCAACTTATGTGTAGACACAGCGAGGAAGGTGACACAGACTGCTTGGGAATCTTTGATGTGGATGTGAAGAGGTTTGTGCCTACCGAGCAACAATACAAAATTCCTCATATGGGGTGGAATAGCATTGAACGGCTTAAAACTCCACTTTATAAAGGACTTGATGATGGACAATTTGTCTATTTTATCCACAGTTATTATGTTCCCGAATCTCCATGGGCTATAGCCGAGTGTAACTACATACATTCATTCAGTGCCTCGCTAAACAAAGATAATTTCTATGCCACTCAGTTTCATCCCGAAAAGAGTGGGGGAGTAGGCGAACAGATAATCAGTAATTTTCTTTCAATTGGCAGATTATGATTGATTTGATTCCAGCAATTGACATTATTGACGGCAAGTGTGTTCGCTTGACATGCGGCGATTATTCAAGCAAGACTTCTTACGATATTTCTCCTGTGGAATTTGCGAAACGGATTGAGTCGTATGGTTTTGAGCGGCTTCACGTTGTAGACCTTGACGGGGCAAAATCCAAAAGGGTTGTGAATATTAAGGTGCTGGAAGACATTGCACACAATACGAATCTCAGGATAGATTTTGGCGGTGGTATTAAAAGTGATGAAGATATCAAAGCGATTTTTGCAGCTGGAGCATCATTGGCGACCATTGGTAGTGTGGCTGTTACCCACCCCGAATTGTTAGACAATTGGCTTGCGACTTATGGCGCAGAACGCATTATCTTAGGAGCAGACGTTAGTGGCGGTCGTATATGTATAAATGGTTGGAAAGAGAAGTGTGAAACTCTATTGGTGCCATTTGTAGAAATGTATTATCGTAAAGGCGTTCGCAATGTTTTGTGTACTGACATAAGTCGTGACGGCAAATTGCAAGGAACGTCAATAGACCTTTACAAGCAGATTACGACAGCTTTCCCTGACCTATATCTCATTGCTAGTGGAGGGGTTGGCTCGGAAGCAGATATTCATGATTTAGATGAAGCTGGTATTCCAGCTGTCGTGTTCGGTAAGGCTATTTATGAAGGACGTCTTGACCTGGATTCGCTCGCAAAGAAATATCTAAACCAGCATAACTGCGGAATCTAAGTATATGACTCTTGCTAAACGTATAATACCTTGTCTTGATGTTAAGGACGGACAGACGGTAAAAGGAACAAATTTCCTGAACCTCAGATACGCAGGGGATCCTGTGGAGTTGGGTAAAGCGTATAGTGATCAAAATGCAGATGAACTCGTTTTTCTTGACATAACTGCAAGTCATGAGGGGCGTAAAACCTTCACAGATATGGTCAAACGTGTTGCAGCGGAGATTTCTATCCCGTTTACGGTAGGCGGTGGTATCAACGAACTTAGTGATGTTGATCGCATGCTTGATGCTGGAGCTGATAAGGTAAGTATCAACTCTGCAGCACTTCGCACCCCACAACTTATAGATGACATAGCTCGACATTTTGGGTCACAAGTGTGTGTCGTGGCTATAGATGCTAATTTTGTAGATGGTTCATGGGTTTGTTATGCAAACGGAGGGCGTGTGCCAACATCGCGAACTTTATTTGACTGGGCTGAAGAAGTAGCAAATCGTGGTGCCGGAGAAATCTTGTTCACAAGCATGAAACATGATGGAGTGAAATGTGGTTTTGCAAACGAGCAGCTGGCTAAATTGTCTGGTTTGTTGTCTATACCAATCATTGCATCGGGTGGCGCTGGAACAAAAGAACATTTCAGAGATGTATTTACAGCAGGTAAGGCTGATGCTGCCTTGGCAGCAAGTGTGTTTCACTATGGTGAGATTGGAATTCCGGAGTTGAAAAGTTATCTTCATTTGGAAAACATAAGTGTAAGAATATAATTCCATTAAACAATAATTAAATAATATAAATGAATCAGATTGATTTTAACAAAATGGGAGGGCTAGTTCCTGCAATAATACAGGATGCAGTGACAAAAAATGTCTTGATGTTGGGCTTTATGAATGAGGAAGCGTATAGCAAGACTGTGGAATCAAAAAGGGTGACTTTTTTCTCCCGTACAAAAGGACGCCTATGGACAAAGGGTGAGGAAAGTGGTAATATTTTGAACGTGGTTGATATTAAACTTGATTGTGACAACGATACGTTGTTGATACTTGTTCATCCTGTCGGGCCGACTTGCCACAAAGGTACAGATACTTGTTGGGGTGAGAAAAACGAATCTAATCCTATGCTGTTTTTATCCGAATTACAGGATTTTATAGAAACACGCCACAAAGAACTGCCAGAAGGTTCATATACAACATCTCTTTTTAAAGATGGAATAAATAGAATGGCGCAGAAAGTTGGCGAAGAGGCGCTGGAAGCTGTAATTGAAGCTTGCAATGGCACTAATGAGCGACTTGTTTACGAGGGAGCTGATTTGTTTTTCCATCTTATAGTATTGTTGACATCAAAAGGACTCAGAATTGAAGATTTAGCAAAGGAACTTGAACAACGGCACAAACCAGGTTGGAAAAAGCACTAATTACGACTCGCTTGGCTATAAATGGTCACATCCAATATAATGAATATGATTTTAGATTTTAACAATGTTGAACTGAGACAAAATGATCAGATTATATTGACAGATGTCAATTTTTCTGTGAATCATGGTGATTTCATTTTTATTACAGGTAAAGTTGGATCCGGCAAGTCAACACTACTCAGTGCAGTATATGGAGAACTTGTACCGTCATCTGGCAATGCTGAAGTGTTGGGATATGACATGACTGCTGTCAAGCATAAACAGATTACAGAATTACGCAAACGG
The DNA here is from genome assembly GCA_963600315.1 of Bacteroidaceae bacterium. Classification (GTDB taxonomy): domain Bacteria; phylum Bacteroidota; class Bacteroidia; order Bacteroidales; family Bacteroidaceae; genus UBA6382. The sequence continues at coordinate 7,413 of CAVCAW010000091.1, forward strand.
CTAGGTATTGTGTTTCAATCTTTTGAATTATTGCAAGATAGAACCGTTTACGCTAATCTCTGCTTTGTCCTTAAATCAACAGGTTGGAAAAATCGAAAGGAGATTGATGAACGCATACAAGAAGTTTTGAGTAAAGTGGAACTTCTTGACAAGGCAGATGTGTTTCCCTTTGAATTATCTGGTGGAGAACAACAACGTGTTTCTATAGCCCGCGCATTGCTTAATAACCCTGAGTTGATTATAGCCGATGAGCCAACAGGTAATCTTGATGTGGAAAGCAGTAGTTGTATCATGGAACTGTTGAAAGAAATCGTTCAAGACAACACTGCTGTTATCATGTCAACACACAATTTGAAGCTGATAGAACTTGTTGAGAATGCGAAGGTGTATAATTGTGTGGACAAACATCTTGAAGAAGTTGTCAGGCAACTTGAGTCCGATGCGGTTGAATCCTGATTTTTTTTGTAGTTGTCATTGGAACAACAACTGATACTACTGCTCATTGCAAACGAAAAATAGATAATATATGAAAGTAATGAAATTTGGCGGAACTTCTATCGGAAGCCCGCAAAGGATGAAAGAGGTTGCCCGATTGGTGCAGAGGAATGGACAAAGTATTGTTGTCCTCTCGGCAATGTCTGGGACAACAAACAGTTTGTTGGAAATTGCAGACTATTATGAGAAGTCGAACAAAGAAAGTGCTTCTCTGTTGATTGGTAAGCTACGTGCGAAATACTTGGAGCACGTGCGTGAACTTTATTCAACAGAAGATATGAAAATTAAAACATCTGATTTTCTGGAGAAAATTTTTAACCAGCTACTTGCTTACGGGAAGGATAAATTTATTCCGAAGATGTCAAAGGAAATAGTCAGTCTTGGTGAGATAATTAGTACTAATATGGTTACCAATTATTTCAATGAACAAGGTGTCAAGACTGTACTTATTAATGCTTTGGAC
>CAVCAW010000092.1:0-1584 GCA_963600315.1 Bacteroidaceae bacterium
GGCTTTATTTTCCTATAGGTTTTTATGCCAGTTATTAGATATTTTCCGTTTGGGATTTGCGGGAATTGGCTGAGGGTGTCGTTTTGCACAGACAATATTTGTGTAGTATTCGTCTCCGATAGTTTATTTTGTTCTAGCTTTTTTGCACATTTCAATTTGTATGATTTATCAGTTTTTATGGCGGTTGTATTGTTTTGGTAAATTACCGAAGGGAGTTTAACAATGTGCATATAACCTAGCACATAAGCTGTAAAGACAAGAACTATTGTGAGAGGAACTACCCAGAAAAAAAACTTATTATGATGTGAGTTTACATATGTGGGGGCCATTTTTTCTTTTGGGCATTCTCTTTTTTCTATTTCATTATTGTCCTCTTTCTGTATATGTATAGGGTGGGAGGGGGCGACGCCAGTTACGTTCTGTTTTAAATCACCTTCAACATTCTGATTTTCTTTTACTTTCTCGCATGTTTGTGGACTAATAGCTTCACTGTAAGCATGGAGAGGTGTATTATTGTCCGAGGAAATTACACTTTCTCCTACAATGGCAACGTCTTCGTCGTCAATGACGACTGTCTCAAACTTTGAGAAAGGTCGGTTGACCTTATCCTTAAGATTTTTGTCTGGTGTGAAGGTAATTTTATTGTATTCAGCAATAGACACCCTTTCACCTGTATTCACATTTATGCTTTCACGTGCATTGACGATAACCATTTTGAATGTACCCAACCCCTTAATCTTGACAATATTATCTTTTGCCAGAGCATCTTTAAGTGTGGCAAAAAAGGTTCTAACAAACACTTCGGTTGAGCTTTTGCTTCGCCTAGTGTCACCCGCCATAATTTCGGACAAAGCTTGCAAGGTGATTTTTCCTTTGGTCATTCTAGTAGGATTTCCTCGTTTAATTAATTTTGCTCTTAAAAGTGCTCGACATTTTGAAATTGATGCTTAGTTTTGGAGGAACCAACATTTTCTTTCCATTAGCAGGATTTACCATAATGCGCTCTTTCTTTTTCTTTATTTCAAAACAGCCCAGCCCTGCAATAATAACTTCGTTGCCAGCCTCTAAAACTTCCGTCATAGAGTCGGTAAACTCGTACACCATTTTCTGACACTGTTCACCACTTAGAGACATTTTTTTTGCAATTTCTGTAATGAATTCTTTGTTGTTCATATTCCCCTTAAAAATCATTGCTCAATGCCAAACAAGTCAAACTCGTTGGAATCTGTTATTTTCACTTTATATATACAGCCTCTTCTCATGTGGTGATTATCTCTCGGTGTAACATAAACAATTCCATCTACTTCAGGTGAGTCAAATTCTGTTCTCCCTATAAAATAATCTCCTTCACGACCATCAATCATAACATCGAGAGTCTGACCAATTTTCTTGGCTGTCAGTTCTTCTGATATATCTTGTTGTACTGCCATTAGAGCATCAAGCCTATGTCGCTTAATTTCATCTGTTATGTTATCTTGAAACATTTCTGCGGCAGGCGTACCATCTTCTTCACTATAAGCAAACGCCCCCATTCTTTCAAAACGGGCAAACTTGACAAAATCAAGTAACTCTTTGAAATCCTCA
>CAVCAW010000092.1:1683-8331 GCA_963600315.1 Bacteroidaceae bacterium
AATTAAGGCGTATTGCTCGTCCCTGGTTGTATTTCGGTTCATTCGTTGCAAGATATTGTCGCTTGCATGTTGCAAAGCGATATCAAGATAACGGCAGACATTCTTATTCTTCGCCATGACTTGGAGCAAGTCTTCAGGAAAGGCATTAGGATAGGCATAATGTAGCCTAATCCATCTAACACCTTTTATCTTAGCTATTTTATTGACAAGTTCAGCTATGGCACGTTTTTTATACAAATCCAACCCATAATATGTCAACTCTTGCGCCACAATCTGAAATTCTGATGTCCCCTGTGCTACAAGAGCTGTTACTTCTTCCAAGATCTCTTCTATAGGTCTGCTTTTGTGTAATCCCGTCATGGTTGGTATGGCACAATAAGCGCAATGCCTGTTGCATCCTTCTGCAATTTTAACGTATGCATAATGCTTGGGAGTTGTCAGCACCCTTCGCCCCATAGTTTCAAAACCTGTCCGCACCCCAGTTTCTTTAGCGAGATCTGACACAAGGTTTTTCCAATCAAACTTACCGTAGAAGCAGTCTACACCTTCAATTTCTTGAGAAAGCTCCGCCTTATATCGTTCTGACAAGCATCCCATTACGATGACTTTACTTAATTTTCCCTCGCGTTTCAGCTTCGTTAGGTACAAAATCATGTCGATGCTTTCTTCTTTAGCATCGCTTATGAAGCCGCATGTATTAATTACGGCAATGTCGTTATGGGTTTTGTGTGGATTATGAAAGATCCTATAGCCTGCTGCCTTGAACATATGCAGCAAGTGTTCCGAATCGACCAGATTCTTGGAACAACCCATTGTAATTAAGTCTACAACTGGCACTTGAGTCTGTAATTAAATGTTAGACGTTTTAATATCGCAACAGAATTTTACAACGTTAAATTGTCAGTCCATTAGTTTTGTTTAAACAAGGAATTAACAAAAGCCTGTTTGTCAAATATCTGAAGATCTTCTATTCCTTCGCCCACACCAATATATTTTACAGGAATCTTCATTTGATTACTTATTCCTATAACGACTCCACCTCTAGCCGTACCGTCAAGTTTGGTGATAGCAAGAGAAGTAATTTGGGTAGCAAGTGAAAATTGTTTTGCTTGTTCAAAGGCATTTTGTCCTGTTGAGCCATCAAGTACGAGCATGACATCATTAGGAGCATAATCAAGTTGCTTTTTCATTACGTTCTTTATCTTAGTCAATTCGTTCATCAGACCTGTCTTATTATGCAAACGACCTGCAGTATCTATTATTACAACATCTGTTTCTTGAGCGATAGCATGGCTTATTGTGTCATATGCGACAGAGGCCGGGTCGCTCCCCATTTTTTGTTTCACAATTGGAACATCTATCCTTTGAGCCCAGGTCTCAAGCTGTTCAATGGCAGCAGCACGAAATGTGTCAGCAGCTCCAAGCATAACTTTGAAACCTTCTTGTTTGTACATATTTGCTAGTTTACCGATAGTTGTAGTCTTTCCTACACCATTAACTCCGACAACAAGTATTACATAAGGCTTCCTTTCTGTTGACAAAAATTCTGTTGCTGAGAGTGAATTATGATCTTGAAGCATTTGCTCTATTTCATCACGCAGCAAATAATTCAACTCTGCTGTTTTAACATACTTGTCTCGCTTAACCCTCTTTTGAATTCTGTCAACAATCTCAAGAGTTGTATCCACTCCGACATCCGATGCCATAAGGGATTCTTCAAGATTGTCAAGCACGCCATCGTCAACAGTTGACTTTCCTGCAACCGCACGGGTTAACTTTTGTAATAACCCTTCTCTCGTTTTCTCAAGACCGGCTTCAAGATGTTGCTGCAGCTCTTCTTTTTTTTCCTTTGAGCTAAAAAAATTGAAAAATCCCATTGCAAAATTATTTTGTCGTGATAACACCAACGGCAGCATACATCCTAAAAGCATATGCAAACCAAGTGTAAAAGCGAAACTTATTGAATTGCAAATTTAGGCAAAATTCCCGAATTATGAACCGACCGAGGTGAAAAACGGAGAAGTTTGCCAGATAGAATCAACAGGTCTAATAAAAAGCTGCAATTACTTCTATCTTTTTTTAATTAATATTGCGTACCTTTGCTAATAGAAAACACACAATTACAAGATGAATAAAAGTTTTACCATAGCCTACCCGGCATCCGAAAAAATTTACCTAGACGGTCAAATATATAAGGATTTGAAAGTCGGCATGCGTCAGGTCAATTTGACTCCGACTGTTATAAAACACGCAGATGGATCAACAAACGAAATAAAGAACACACCCGTGACAGTATATGACACTTCAGGTCCCTATTCCGATCCATCTAAGGAGATTGACATAACAAAGGGCATAGAACGCATACGCAGTCCTTGGATTAAAGAACGTGGAGACTCCATACAATTAGAAGAGTTGTCTTCGGCATATGGACGTATGCGTGCTAGCGACACACAGTTAGGTGACATAAGATTTCCGCACACACACCTACCGATGATTGCAAAGAATGGAAGACAACTAACCCAGATGTACTATGCGCGCAAAGGGATTATTACACGCGAGATGGAATATGTTGCCATCAGAGAAAAGATGAATTGCGAAGCACAAGGTATAGAGTCTTACATCACTCCGGAATTAGTAAGACAAGAGGTGGCCGAAGGTCGTGCAGTTATTCCCGCTAATATAAACCACCCAGAAACAGAACCAATGATTATTGGCAGCAAATTTCTTGTAAAAATAAACACGAACATTGGTAACTCCTCAACGTCTTCTGGCATTGACGAAGAAATAGAGAAGGCCATATGGAGCTGCAAATGGGGAGGCGACACGCTGATGGACTTGTCTACAGGAAACAACATCCACGAAACTAGAGAGTGGATTATAAGGAATTGCCCTGTACCCGTTGGCACCGTGCCAATATATCAAGCTTTAGAAAAAGTTAATGGCAAGGCAATGGAACTAAACTGGGAGAACTACCGTGACACTCTCATAGAACAGGGAGAACAAGGGGTAGACTATTTTACCATACACTGCGGCATACGCAGAAAGAACATACACTATTCACAAAAACGACTCTGTGGCATGGTGAGCCGTGGTGGCAGTATCATCTCAGAATGGTGCGTAAAACACGACAAAGAAAGCTTCCTATATGAGCATTTTGATGATATATGTGACATCTGCGCAAAATACGACATTGCCATATCGTTGGGTGACGGACTAAGACCTGGAGCCATTTATGATGCCAATGACGAGGCGCAATTTGCAGAACTTGACACAATGGGCGAATTGGTTGAGCACGCAAGAAGCAAAAACGTACAAGCTTTTATAGAGGGACCTGGACATGTCCCTATGGACAAGATAAGGGAAAATATGAATCGACAAATCGAAAAATGCCATGATGCACCATTCTACACACTCGGACCTATTGTAACCGATATTGCTCCAGGATATGATCACATAACATCTGCCATTGGCGCTGCAATGATAGGGTGGTATGGCACGGCCATGCTGTGTTATGTGACACCTAAGGAGCATTTGGGACTGCCTGATCGCGAAGACGTAAGAACAGGTGTCGTTTCATATAAAATCGCTGCACATGCCGCTGACTTAGCAAAGCATCACCCCGGAGCTCAAATTAGGGACAATGCGTTAAGTAAAGCACGCTACGAATTTAGATGGAAGGACCAATTCAACCTTTCTTTAGACCCAGAAAAAGCCGTCGAATACTACAAGCAGAATCATATAGTTGGAGGAGAGTTCTGCACCATGTGTGGTCCCAATTTCTGCGCTATGCGTATAAGCCACCGCCTGACTGACATCTGCGACAACAAACCATCAGGCAAAGTCTGCTAACTTCTGACAATGTATCAAAAAAACACACATTTGCTGTTCAGAGCATCAGAGATTCTATAAATTTAAATGTCAAAGGTCAGCTCATTTGTCAAGAACTGGACATTACCAATATCAATAGCGGCTGGCATTAGCAGCTATTACGCATATACGGCAATCCCAGCTCTTGACAATACTCATTTTTTAGTAAACAGAGCAATAGGCATAATACAACCCATACTCATATTTGCGATGTTGTTTCTTACATTCTGCAAAATCAAATTTTCTAGCTTGCATATCACTCGCTGGCATTTTTGGCTAATCCTTTTGCAGGTATTGTCGTTTGTGTCATGCGTCTGGATATGTACGCTATCCTTATCACTGGCATTCAAAGTGGCAGTGGAATGTTTTATGCTGTGTATGATTTGTCCGACAGCAACGGCAGCAGCTGTTGTTACATTCAAGCTTGGGGGAGACTCGGCAGCACTAACGACCTACACTATATTGATAAACCTAGTAGTGGCACTAGTTGTACCAACATTCGTACCCCTATTGCACCCGTCAGCAAACTATGGTTTCCTTGCCTCGTTTATTATGATAATAAGCAAAGTATTCCCTCTATTGTTTTGTCCATTTCTACTGGCAATGACGCTACGAGGAGTTAATCCCAAAATTACGGAAAAACTTGCCTCATACCACAACCTGCCTTTCTACCTTTGGGCTTTCGCATTGATGCTGGCTATAGCAGTAACTACAAAAACAATCGTTCACGCAAAGTGTTCACTGACGTTGATCTTTTTGGTCGCAGCAGCATCAGCCGTTGCCTGTGTTATTCAGTTTGCTTTTGGACATATTGTTGGTAAACACTATAAAGAGCCAGTCAGTGCCGCACAAAGTCTGGGGCAGAAAAATACAGTTTTTGCGATTTGGTTAGGCTATACATTTCTATCACCAATAACATCACTAGCAGGCGGTTTCTATTCTATATGGCACAACGTGTATAACAGCTGGCAACTTTACCACAAGCGGCAGTGAATACCTCAAGCAATTTCATTATAACAACCACAAAGCGGAAAAATACAGAATTTTTCTTTGAAGATACAGAAAAAGTAACTACCTTTGCAGCGCATTTGAGAGAAAATGCGGATTGGAAGTTTGGGTGAGTGGCTTAAACCAGCAGTTTGCTAAACTGCCGTGCGGGTAACCGTACCAGGAGTTCGAATCTCCTAGCTTCCGCTTAATTTAGTTATGGCGCTTTCATCTAGTGGTTAGGATACCGGCCTCTCACGCCGGGTACACGGGTTCGAGTCCCGTAGGCGCTACAAACAAAGGTGATTGCTTCTCGTAGTGACGAGAAGCTTTCTTGTTTATCACAGACCTTTAACAATCGGGCCAGACTGGATTTGACAGCGAGTCCAAGGAATCTGTAAGCATGCAGTGTATTGTTAGTGAGCACTAAAAAAACAACTTTCAAAAATTTATCTGGCGAAAACAACTACGCTCTCGCTGCTTAATCTGAAGAATAGTAAGATTGCTTTATTCCTGTGCTAGGCGCGGGAACGAGACATCACTCAATCACTCCCTTTCCGAAGCGTATTGGAATAGTGGTGCAGCAAATCGGAAATAGTGTGCGGCGGCCTTGCGCTGTATGCGAAACAAACAAAGGATATGCAAGAATCTTGATTGTTCGGCTTCAGCTTTCTTGCAGAGAACTTTAGCCGGACTAAGCATGTAGAAACCATATCCCTTGCTTGTTTGGACGGGAGTTCGATTCTCCCCTGGTCCACCAAACAAACAATGGTGACAAGATACTTTCAACTTGCCACATTATTTTTTACGCAAGATACGCCTCTCGCCACCACATTTTAACGTTCAGCACCCTCTTACTTTAGTATTTCCTCCGACAGACAAATCCGTTTTGGCGAAAACACAAAAACATTTCTGTCGAAATCGACATCCGTTTCAAGCGAAACACAATTGTAAAGTAAATACTTTTTAGGGTCAGTAGAAATTTAGTGGGGATAAGTTGCAAAAGAAAGTAGAAATTAATTTTCTTTGCAGAATGGAACAAGATTATTTGAAAATGTTGGCACAGGTTGTGTTGCCAAGAGAGATTCTTGACTATTTCACGATAGTAGGAATAGAACAAAGCGAGACAGAGATCCATATCAAGATGGACGAAAAGATGAACCGAAAATTAAGCGAAGACGTTAATTTCGATTCAAAGGGCTTCATGGAATTGCCGATTACTTTATAAGCACCAGATGGACTAACCGCATATCTACTTGAATTCGGCTTATAGAAAACAACTGGATAATCAGGTGGAAATGTTTGGATTAGAGCACATTCGCGCGGTGTTAAGCGACGCTCACACATTCCTTTTTCCAGTTCTTCCTTGTTCTTTTCGCCATGTTCATAAGACAAACGTCGATATTCAATATTTCCGTGGTGTTCAGAACGTATCGTTGGCGCTAATCCGTCATAGTTTATTTCGGTTTGACCTTGTCCATGTGTTAGAAATTTAGCCATTGAATATGTCTTCTGAGCGAGGTCAGTAGATTCAGAAGGCTCAGCCAAGTTTTGAAATATATCTCTGCAGCACACGGGCTTCGATAAATTTTTATTCTGACAGTTAAAGTTATGCGTAGGCTTTGGGTACGGATTGTACTCGTCAGGGATTTCTTCCTTTTCCAAAGCCTCAATTGCCTTAGGAGATAAAGCAGAGCGCTTTATGCCAATAAAAATCACACGCTCTCTCGTTTCAGGTACACCATAATTTGCAGCATGAAGAACCTGCGGATTAAGCACAATATAATCATTACC
>CAVCAW010000093.1:0-8223 GCA_963600315.1 Bacteroidaceae bacterium
CTTGTGGTATCTGAGGAATAAAATAAGTAGAGGGGGCGTCGTCGAACATTTGGCACAATTGAATTCCTGCTGCCCACTCCATGCTACGCGGTCCGCTGCCGTGTAGATATAGGTACAAGGGTAGGGGGCTGTCGGATTGCCCCTTGGTGCCGTAATAGAAATTAAGCGTGGCATTTGGCTCAAGTGAGTCGGGTAGTGTCCAATGGTATTTGTCTGCTTTTTCTAGAGATTGAGGTTCTGGTAGTTTGCCGGTACTGCTTTCTGTTATGTATTCTTTCCAAGCTTTCCATACTGTGAGACTATCCTTCTTTGGGTTTTTGGTAGGGATGACTTTGTCAGACGCAACTTGTCCTTTGAAATAGTTTCTTGCCTTCTTGTAAAGGCTGCTGTTAATCGTCTGTGCGGATAGCGAGACAGATGTTGACAATAGCAAGAGGCTAAATGCCCAAGTGTGACGTGTATTCATGTCCATTCGTTTTATTTGTTTACAATCGAGTTGTAAAGTTAGTTTATTACTTTCATATATAGTTCGAATTGTTCGGTAGAAGTCTTTTTTTTCGTTCATGAAAGAAAAAGCGTGTCGCTTAGTTGAGTGTAGTCATTCCTTTTTCTTAAATTTGCCATTGTCTACAATATGGAAAATTAATTGATAATATAATAAGGATGGCTACAGACAACAAAAACCAACTTCAGATTGCCGTTGCCCCAGAAGTGGAAGACGGTGTGTATTCTAATCTTGCGGTTATAACGCATTCGTCCGCTGAGTTTATCTTGGACTTCATACGCATGCTTCCCAATAGTGCGAACCCAAAGGTAAAGTCGCGCATTGTAATGGCTCCCGAGCATGCCAAGAGACTTATGTTTGCCTTAAATGATAATGTTGCAAAATACGAAAAGGCTTTCGGACCGATAGATTTACATACGCCGTCGTCTGGCGGCTCTTTCTCTGAGCCTAAGGGTGAAGCTTAACGTAATATTCGTGCATCTGAGAAGGCTGCCAAATCTAAGTTTGAATCTTGGTTTTGGCGGCTTTTGCTTATGTTCTGTTGGTTCGTTAGCGCCCGATAAATTAATGTGTTTTTGACGGGATTTTGCAGAAAAGCTTTGCTATGACGTAAAAATGGCTGTTAAATAGCCTTTTGAATGTTAAATAACATTAAATCGTGTATTAAATGGAGCTAATGTTCGTTGCGGGACGAAATTAGTGTGTGTTATAATGTGCTATTTTGCAGGAAAGTAGTAATTTTGCAGTCTGAAATGGGTATTTTGTGCCCATAGAGCCCGTGGCGGCTTCAGTTTTTTCGACTTAACAATATATAAACCAAAATAAAAAAGTAAAATGCCAACAATCCAACAATTAGTTAGAAAAGGCAGAGTGGCTTTGGAAGACAAGAGCAAATCTCCGGCTTTGGACTCGTGTCCTCAGCGTCGTGGTGTTTGCGTGCGTGTCTATACAACCACTCCTAAGAAGCCTAACTCTGCCATGCGTAAGGTAGCGCGTGTGCGTTTGACAAACTCAAAGGAAGTTAACTCGTATATTCCTGGTGAGGGTCATAATCTTCAGGAACACTCTATCGTTATGGTTAGAGGTGGTCGTGTGAAGGACCTTCCTGGTGTACGTTATCACATCGTGCGCGGTACGCTTGATACAGCAGGTGTAGCCAATCGCACACAGCGTCGTTCAAAATACGGAGCTAAACGTCCTAAAGCAGCAAAGAAGTAATTAACCTGAATTGGGCTATTGCAAGCGGAAAGGTTGAGTAAAGCAGCTAGAGAGCGCTTGAAGAACAAGAAGCACAACCCAAACCGAAAAGATCAAGTACAAAAATGAGAAAAGCTAAACCAAAGAAAAGAGTAATCCTTCCTGACTCGGTGTTCAACGACCAGAAAGTGACAAAGTTTGTCAATCATCTTATGTATGACGGTAAAAAGAATCTGTCGTATGAGATTTTCTATAAAGCTCTGGATATTGTGAAAGACAAGATGCAGAACGAGGAAAAAAGTGCCTTGGATATCTGGAAAAGCGCTTTGGATAATGTTACGCCTCAGGTTGAGGTAAAGAGCCGTCGTATTGGTGGCGCAACATTTCAGGTCCCCATGGAAATCCGTCCTGATAGGAAAGAGTCTATTTCAATGAAGAATATTATCGCTTTCGCACGTAAGCGTAGTGGTAAGAGCATGGCAGAGAAGCTTGCTGCAGAGATAATGGATGCTTATAATCAGCAGGGTGGCGCATTTAAGCGTAAGGAGGATCTCCATCGTATGGCAGAGGCTAACCGTGCATTTGCTCACTTTAGATTTTAATTCTTAAACAAGTAGAAGACTATGGCAAAGCACGATTTGCATTTGACTCGCAATATTGGTATCATGGCTCATATTGATGCTGGTAAGACAACAACATCAGAGCGTATCCTTTTCTATACAGGTAAGACCCATAAAATCGGAGAGGTACACGAAGGTGCAGCTACGATGGACTGGATGGAGCAGGAGCAGGAGCGCGGTATTACTATTACCTCAGCCGCTACGACTGCGTATTGGACCTACAATGGTGAAAAATATAAGTTCAACCTCATCGACACTCCGGGACACGTTGACTTTACTGCAGAAGTAGAGCGTTCGTTGCGTGTGCTTGACGGTGCTGTGGCTACATATTGCGCTGTAGGCGGTGTTGAGCCTCAGTCAGAAACTGTGTGGCGTCAGGCTGATAAATATAATGTGCCTCGCATTGGTTATGTCAACAAGATGGACCGCTCTGGTGCAGACTTCTTTGAGGTTGTCCGCCAGATGAAGGATGTGCTTGGTGCTACTCCTTGCGTTATATCTGTGCCTATTGGTTCTGAAGAGAACTTTAAGGGTATTGTTGACCTTATCAAGATGAAGGCTATTCTTTGGCACGATGAAACGATGGGCGCAGAATATGAGGTAGATGATATTCCAGCAGAACTTGTAGACGAGTGCAACGAATGGCGCTCTAAGATGGTTGAGCTGGCAGCTGAGCAAGACGAAACCCTCATGGAGAAATTCTTTGACGATCCTGATTCTATCACAGAACAGGAAATAATCGCCGCTATCCGTAAGGGCTGCTTGAAGCTTGACATCGTCCCCATGACTTGTGGTTCTTCGTTTAAGAACAAGGGTGTTCAGACACTTCTTGACTATGTCTGCATGTTCCTTCCTAGCCCATTGGATACTCCTGCTATCGAAGGTCTTAACCCTGAAACTAACGAAACTGAAAGCCGTCAGCCTTCTGACGACGACAAGACCTCTGCTCTTGCGTTCAAGATTGCTACTGACCCATATGTAGGCCGCCTGGTGTTCTTCCGTGTATATTCCGGTAAGGTTGAGGCTGGTTCTTATGTTTATAATGTACGCTCTGGAAAGAAAGAACGTGTTAGTCGTTTGTTCCAGATGCACTCCAATCACCAAAATCCTGTTGACGTAATCGGAGCAGGTGATATAGGTGCTGCAGTGGGTCTTAAGGATATCCGCACTGGTGATACGCTCGTTGAAGAGGGAGCTCCTATCATTCTCGAATCTATTGAGTTCCCAGACCCTGTGATTGGTATCGCAGTCGAGCCTAAGACGCAGAAGGATCTTGATAAGTTGAGCAATGGTCTTGCCAAACTCGCTGAAGAGGATCCAACCTTCACTGTTCGTACCGATGAACAAAGTGGTCAGACTGTTATCTCTGGTATGGGTGAGCTTCACTTGGATATCATTATTGACCGTCTGAAGAGAGAGTTCAAAGTTGAATGTAACCAGGGTAAGCCTCAGGTTAACTACAAAGAGGCCATTACTAAGACTGTAAGTAACTTCCGTGAAGTTTACAAGAAGCAGTCTGGTGGTCGTGGTAAATTTGCCGATATTATCGTAAATGTTGGCCCTGTTGACGAAGACTACAACGTAAAGGAAAATGGCCCTCTCCAGTTTATCAACAGTGTGACAGGTGGTCGTATTCCAAAGGAGTTCATTCCTTCTGTTCAGAAAGGATTTGAAAATGCCATGAAGAGTGGTGTTCTTGCTGGATTCCCTCTCGATAGCCTCAAGGTAGAACTTGTAGATGGTAGTTTCCACCCTGTAGACTCTGACCAGTTGTCGTTCGAAATCGCTGCATTGCAGGCTTACAAGAACGCTTGCTCGCAAGCAGGTCCTTGCCTTATGGAGCCGATTATGAAGCTCGAAGTTGTTACTCCTGAAGAAAATATGGGTGATGTAATCGGTGACCTGAACAAACGTCGCGGACAGGTAGAAGGCATGGAGAATAGCCGTAGCGGCGCACGTATTGTGAAGGCTATGGTTCCTCTGGCAGAAATGTTTGGCTATGTAACAGCCCTTCGTACTATTACTTCAGGTCGTGCTACAAGTTCTATGCAGTATGACCACCATGCACCAGTATCTTCAAGCATCGCTAAGGCTGTACTTGAGGAGTGCAATGGTCGTGTTGATTTGATTAAATAATAAATCTATAAATTGAAAGAGCGGAACTCTTAACGAATGACTCTTAAGAGTTCTCGCCTTTCTGAAATAACAAAAAAATGAGTCAAAAAATTAGAATTAAACTGAAGTCTTACGATCACACTCTCGTAGAGAAGAGTGCAGACAAGATTGTTAAGGCTGTTAAGGCAGCTGGTGCTGTGGTCAGTGGACCTATCCCATTGCCAACTCGCAAACGCATTATTACTGTTAACCGCTCTACTTTTGTAAACAAGAAGAGCCGTGAGCAGTTTGAGATCTCGTCTTATAAGCGTTTGATTGATATCTACAGCACTACTGCAAAGACTGTAGATTCTTTAATGAAGCTTGAATTGCCTTGTGGCGTTGAAGTTGAGATCAAAGTGTAGTCACTCGTAGACAAATTATCATTGAAAAAGAAGAATAACTAAATTTACTGAAATGCCAGGATTAATTGGAAAAAAAATCGGAATGACTTCCGTTTTCAGTGCCGATGGAAAGAATGTTCCATGCACTGTTATTGAATGTGGTCCTTGCGTAGTTACTCAGATTAAAAGTGCCGAAACAGATGGCTATGAGGCTGTTCAGCTTGGCTTCCAAGAAGCAAAAGAAAAGAACACCGGTAAAGCCCTGAAAGGACACTTTGACAAAGCTGGTACTACTCCCAAGAGACACTTGGCCGAGTTCAATGGTTTTGATCAAGACCTGAATTTAGGAGACACTGTAACTGTGGAGATTTTTGCAGACACCAAGTATGTTGATGTCGTAGGAACTTCCAAGGGTCATGGTTTCCAAGGTGTAATGAAACGTCATGGTTTTGGTGGTGTTGGTCAAGCAACCCATGGTCAGGATGACCGCGCTCGCAAGCCGGGTTCAATCGGTGCCTGCTCTTATCCCGCTAAGGTGTTCAAGGGTATGCGCATGGGTGGACAGATGGGTAGTGAACGTGTTACTACACAGAACCTCCGTGTTTTGAAAGTTATTCCAGAGAAGAACCTTCTTGTTATCAAGGGTTCTGTAGCTGGATGCAAAGGTTCAATCGTTTTAATTAAAGGATAATGGAAGTTAGCGTATTAAACAGAAATGGTCAAGATACCGGCAAGAAGGTAACTCTCCTCGATTCGATTTTTGCAATTGAGCCTAACGACCATGCGATATATCTTGATGTGAAGCAGTATCTCGCAGCACAGCGTCAAGGTACCGCCAAGACGAAGGAAAGAAGTGAAATGAGTGGTTCTACCCGCAAGCTCGGTCGCCAGAAGGGTGGTGGCGGTGCTCGCCGTGGTGATATCAATTCGCCTGTATTGGTAGGCGGTGCTCGTGTGTTTGGCCCGAAGCCTAGAAATTATGACTTCAAATTGAATAAGAAGGTTAAGCAGCTTGCTCGCAAGTCAGCCTTGTCTTACAAAGTTCAAGAGTCTGCACTCGTAGTTGTAGAGGATTTCACTTTTGAAGCACCTAAGACAAAAGATTTTGTAGCTTTTGTTGAGAATCTGAAAGTTGCCGACAAGAAGGTGCTTGTAGCACTGAGCGGCATAGATAAGAATATGTTTTTGTCAGCCCGCAATATTAAGAACGCAGGTGTTACTACAGCAAATCAGTTGAATACCTATGGTATACTTGGTGCTGGTGTGCTTGTCGTTACAGAAAGTGCACTTAAGGATATTGAGGCTGTTCTTAACAAGTAAGCAGATTTAAGATATGGCATACTATATAATTAAACCGCTGGTCACTGAGAAGATGACCTCCATTACTGACAAGCAGAACAATGTGTTCGGCTTCATTGTACGCCCTCAGGCCAACAAGCTTCAGATTAAAGCAGAGGTTGAGGCTCGCTACAACGTGAATGTTATATCTGTTCGCACAATGAACTACGCTGGCAAGAATAAGTCTCGCTATACTCGCGCTGGACTTATCAAAGGTCACACAAACGCTTACAAGAAGGCGCTGGTTGTATTGAGCGAAGGTGAAACAATTGATTTCTATAGTAATATCTAATAAAAATGGCAGTACGGAAATTTAGACCTACAACACCGGGTCAGAGACATAAGATTATTGGTACTTTTGAAGAGATTACTGCGTCAGTACCAGAAAAGTCTCTTGTATACGGCAAACGTTCTACAGGTGGTCGCAATAACGACGGTCGTCGTTCTATGCGCTATCTTGGCGGTGGCCACAAGAGAAAGTTCCGTTTCATCGATTTCAAGAGAGAAAAAGATGGTGTTCCGGCAACAGTTAAGACAATTGAGTATGATCCTAACCGTTCAGCTCGTATTGCATTGCTGTATTATGCCGACGGCGAAAAACGTTATATCATCGCTCCTAATGGTTTGACCGTAGGGACTGTAGTAATGTCAGGTGCTGATGCGGCTCCTGAGGTGGGCAATACATTGCCTCTTCAGAATATCCCTGTAGGTACGGTGATTCACAATATTGAGTTGCGTCCTGGACAAGGTGCTTTGTTGGCACGTTCAGCAGGTAACTTTGCACAATTGACTTCTCGTGAGGGACGTTATTGTGTTATCAAGCTCCCCTCTGGCGAAATACGTCAGATTCTGAGTGCTTGTAGGGCAACAATTGGTAGCGTGGGTAATTCTGATCATGCACTTGAAAGTTCAGGTAAAGCTGGTCGTTCACGCTGGTTGGGTCGCAGACCTCATAACCGTGGTGTTGTAATGAACCCGCACGATCACCCAATGGGTGGTGGCGAAGGCCGTCAGAGCGGTGGTCATCCACGTTCACGCACTGGTTTGTATGCAAAGGGTCTGAAGACTCGTGCACCAAAGAAGCAGTCTAACAAGTATATCATTGAAAGAAGTAATAAAAAGTAAATTAAGTAGATTATGAGTCGTTCTCTTAAAAAAGGTCCATATATTGCAGTTTCTCTGGAGAAGAAAGTTCTCGCTATGAATGAGAGTGGCAAGAAGTCTGTTGTAAAGACTTGGGCTAGGGCTTCAATGATATCACCTGACTTCGTTGGTCATACAATTGCAGTCCACAACGGTAATAAGTTTATTCCTGTTTATGTTACCGAGAATATGGTAGGTCACAAGTTGGGCGAGTTCGCTCCGACCCGTAAGTTCGGTGGCCATGCTGGTAACAAGAAATAGGAGTTTTAACCTTTGAAAAATAAAAGAAAATAATATAATGGGAGCAAGAAAGAAGAATGCGGCCAATGAAAGAAAAGAGGCCCGTAAGACCCAGTATTTTGCAAGCTTGCAAAATGTGCCTTCTTCTCCACGTAAGATGCGTTATGTCGTAGATCTTATCCGTGGAATGGAGGTTGGTCGTGCTCTTGGTACACTTAGATTCTCGCAGAAAGCGGCTTCTGCTCCATTGGAGAAGCTGCTCCGTTCTGCGATTTCTAACTGGGAGCAGAAGAATGACAGGAAAGCCGAAGAAGGTGAACTGTTTGTTAGTAAAGCCTATGTGGATGAAGGTGTAACTCTCAAGCGCATGAGACCCGCTCCTCAGGGTAGAGGTTACAGGGTTCGCAAGCGTTCAAATCATGTTACGCTCTACGTAGATTCAAAAAATGATTGAGTATGGGACAAAAAATTAATCCGATAAGTAACCGTCTTGGTATAATACGCGGTTGGGATTCCAACTGGTACGGAGGCAAGAGTTTCGGTGATTCTATTCTTGAGGACAGCAAGATTCGCAAGTATCTCGATGTTCGTCTCGCTAAGGCTAGCGTTTCAAGAATTGTCATCGAACGTACCCTTAAAGTTGTAACTATTACTGTATGCTCATCACACCCAGGTGTAATCA
>CAVCAW010000094.1:0-1537 GCA_963600315.1 Bacteroidaceae bacterium
TTGGCTTCATTAGACTAAAACAGTATTGCAGCACGGCTCTCGTTCTGTCTTGCGATAACTCCATGTTCGAGTAATAGCCGCCGTTGCTGTTTGTATGTCCTTCTATACGTATCTCCTCAATGTTATCCCGATATTCTGGTCGGCTGAGCACTGCAATATACCTCGGAAAGAAATCATCAAGAATACTCTTGAAATTGGGTTTCAGCACATCCTTTCCTTCATCAAATAGCATTGAGGGCTCTTGAAAACGAATACACAATGTAGAGTCTATGGTGGCTCTCCACACTGCTAAGTCTTCCTTGAACTCCTTTTGAAGGTCAATATAAAGTTGCGTTTTGGTCTTGTCGTATTTATGCACAATTTCTTCATCCTGCTCAGCCTTTTCCTGCACTTGCAAGAGTGCACCCATCAGTAGCAGGATAAAAATGAAGAGAAGACCAGCCATCAAGTCACCGGTCGACAATGCAAACGCATTCTCTTCCTTACTTTCGTAGTCTATATGTTTCTTCCTCATTGTCTTTTATTACGGGTAATTGTATCAGTCAACATTTCTGTCACTTCATTCTGTCGTTCGATAGCCGTTGCCAAAGCACCGGTTGTCTCAGTGAGACTTGATGTATATTGTGCAAGATACTTGTCAGTAGTATCTTTGACAGTACGACTATACTCTGTCAATCCATTCTGCAGCTGAGCAAAGATAGAAGCAAGTCCCTGTTTGATAATCTCGAACTTCTGAACATACTCATCCGACAGCTGGCCTGAGTTTTTGAGAATTTCTGCCACATGGTCGATACCTTTTTGACTTGCTGTCTGTAGTTGTGCAAGTTTAGCAGCATAATCATTCTGGCCTTTGTTGAATAGTTCTGTGGCGAGTTTCATGTCACCGCTTATTGAGCGCAAGTTACTTGTACTTAGAGTAATCTCACCTTGAGCCTGCTTAAAGCCATTCATAGTACCTGTAACATACTCATTCATTTTCTCAAGACGTTCAAGTCCGGTATTGAAGCTATCTAGCAACTTCTTGGTTTGAGTAGTTGTGTCTTCTTGTAGGGCAATAAGGCTAGCTTGCTTGTTATTTACATCATCTGTAATATCCTTGACGCTCTGCTGAACTGAGGTAGACAGGGTCGAAATTGTACCCGTAAGGAAGGTTCCCATCTTTTCTGCAGCATCCGCAAGTTTGCTAACCATTTTGTTGCTTTGTTCTTGCGATGACTGTGATATACCAGACATAACTTCCTTAACCTCGGTGATTGCATTGCTGATAGCGCCTGTAGCAAAAGTGATTTGCTCTTGCATCTGCTGCATTGCTGTAGAGTTGGCATTAGCTGAGGTATTTGAAATCTCAGAGATGGCATGTTTAACTTCCTCGATTGTGACTTGCAATGTGGCTGATATATTCTCCATGTTTTTAGGGAAATCGGCCATAGCTTGGGTTGCAGTACCAAGTTGCATTGCGAGGTTTTCAAGTTCAGATGTAGCTGACCCCGACAACCCATTGCTGAACTCGCTCATCATGGATTGCATACTCTGTTTC
>CAVCAW010000094.1:1547-8028 GCA_963600315.1 Bacteroidaceae bacterium
CTCTGTTTCAGCTCATTTACAACCGTTTGCATTATGTCTGTAGCTGGAGACGAAACAGAATCTGCCATTTGGTCAATGTGATCAACAACAGCCTTTGTTGTTGCATCAACGCTTTCCATCAGCGGAACAATTTTTTGTTGCATCTGACGTGATAGCGTTTCATCAAATCCTTGGTTGAGTTCCATAGCGAGGTCCGTAGAGAATGACATGAGTGCCTTCGACTGCTTTGTGTTTTCTGTTAGTATCTCGCGTATTGCATTACCAATTGTAACATTCTCACCATCTGCATTGTTATAAGTGAGTTTTTCAATAAGAACAGAAGTCTGCTGTTGTAGATCTCCTCTCAAGGCTCCATATAGCTGATTAACGATATTTTGCTGATTTATATTGGCAACTGCCAGGTCATCAATATAATATAAGGCGTCAAGCTTTTCGGTCAAATTATTGACATGTTTATACAGACGGTTTCGAATAGCCTTATCAAAGAATGTGTATATGAGAGAGAATCCCATTCCAAAGAGTGACGTAAGAAATGCTGTACCCATACCAGCAAGCAGCCCTTGGATACTTTCATTGATCTTGTCTGTATTGGAACTATCAAAATTTGCGATACCAATTGTCAGGCCAAGGAATGTGCCAAGAAGTCCCAAACCAACAAGTGTTCCTGAAGCTGTGTCAAGCATTCGCAGATTAAGTTTATTACACTTACATACACTATTGTCATTGATAAACTCAGAAGCAGGAATATTAGATTTCTTGCCATCTGGTGTTTCAATGCTAATGGTTTTACTGTAATTTTCCCCAATGGATACCATCTTTGTATCTTTGATAGCATCCAAGATATTATCGTTTTCAAGGAGTTGCTTAAGAGTCTCCTTGATACGATACAATTTTAATTCCTCATTACTAAAAAGCCCGAAGACAATGATAATCACTGCAACCGAAGCCCATGTTATTATTCCTGTCATATTAATTCTTATAATTTCTTCTTAAATCTTAAATAAACATCCAACAGCACCATATCATCATGCCACCAAAGCCAGCAATGGCAGTGCCACAATCAGTGAGTTCAGATTCGGCATCGTCTTGGTCGGTTGGTTGGCCAGATATGTGTTGATGAGCACTACGCGGAGCGTGGCACGTGCATCAGCATTTTGCAGAAGTTGGAAGAGCATGCCGTCTATTTCCGCATAAGCAAATGCGCGACGCATAGCCTCAACGGAATAACTGCCCTTAGGCAATTCCTTCCGCTCTTTCTTTGGCTGCACCCATGGACTGGGTTCAGCAACCATACCTAAAACTGCTTCGTCTTTCTCCACCAGTCGCCAAAAAGATTCATGCTGCATGTGAAAATATGGCTTGCAGATGTCAGGAGTAAAGATAGCTGAGGCTCCAAGGTATCTTTGCCACACATCGTTGAACGTGTCATTTAACCTGTCTGTCAACCTAATGCATGGATTCAGAATAGCTCGTTCCTCAACAAGCTCTATGATTGCCAACAGCAAAACAGCCTTATGAGGATCCTTGTGTCCTTTCACTTTTGCCGTATGCAAAGACGAGAATGCGTCTATATAGTGCCGAAGTTCCATTATTTTTTATTATCCTTTTTCTGTATTAGTGGGAAATTTGTACATCTCCATCAATTTTTCTATCATCGTTTCTGATCTCTTCTTGATATCATCAACAGTCCATGTATCCAACTGAGCGATTTCTTTGTTTATTTCAAGGCCATTCTTATAACCAATGAAGCGTTTGCCTTCCTTGCTCTGTCTGTCACGTTTCTCGATGAAAGACTTATTTCCCAATGTACTGTTGTAACCTGTGATGGTCAGATTTCCAATCTTGTGAGTGTATTCGTTTAGATACTTCTTCGCAAGTTCAGCATCACCATTGGCAATCATATCAATCCAGCATTGCGGAATATTCTCTCCTTCTGGGAATATGTGTTCTATCGTCCATACATATACATTCTTGGGGGTTCTAGCCCAAAGATTTGTCCATGTTTCTTGTGTCATTGTAGATTCTGCCAATTTGCACAAGATGTAACGAGCAGCGCCAACATTATCCTTGTAGATATCGCCTTGCAGACTTTTCTTGAACATTTCGTCTGTTGCACAGTTGTTGGAAGTACTCAGAATACCTACCACAACATTGATAACATCCTTTCCCTTTGGTGCTTCATCTTCAATATGGGCTATTATATCCATAAAGATGCGTGTCAAGTCGCGAGTGCTTGGATAATCTGTGACATTACGTCTGACAAAATACTTATTCAAAAGTTCTATCAGAGAATTAATATCATCGTCTGTCAACTCAAGTTCTGTTTTGTACTTCAACACATACAAAAGGAGCAAATACGAAGGTGAACCTTGTATGTGTTCAAGGTCTTCCAAATTTCTTCTGTATGTATTCTCGTCTTGATCTTGGAGTATGAGACATGAGTAGATTTTGCCACACTTGAGTATGTCCTTAAGGAACAGATTAAGATCTTTGTTAATCAATTTCTCAAAGATATTAAGCAAGTTAGACTTAGTTGCCACTACACCGAGAGGGTCTTTCTTTCTATCATTGTCACTTCTGAAGGGATCATTCAGACTACGCTTGAAAGCGTTGTAATATTGACGGAAAAAGCGCTCCTGGGTTGCATAATCATCTGAAAGGAAACCCAAAAGTTGCTGCCAACGATTAAAACAATCATCGGTTGTCAGATGATTACTCTCTGCTTTTGCCATTATGAGATTCTTCATCAAATCAATAGCGGTAAGTGGAGTACCTCTGTTGTTAAGCGACTCGAACAAGACGTATGCATCCGAGTGGCTCGAAACCTCCATCTTAACCAACATAGCCTGTTTCAACTTGTCAAACTTGTTCAGCAGGAAACTCACCTTCTTTTCAGGTTCCATATTCTCCATCTCCTTGTCCATCAACCATAGAAAATGCTGATAACAACGAGATACCTTACGTACTCCAAAATATGAGTGTTTTGTTGATGCTGACTTTTTTAAGCCGATTTCTGACATGATGAAATTGAAATCCTCTTGATTATGGTTCTGCACCTGTGGAACCAACTTCATCTCATTTGGTGATATGGTACTTTTGAGAGATTTACGCAATGATGGAAGGATGTCATCATCATCTTCATCCAAATAAATCTTATATTCTTTCAGACGTGTATAGATGGCAGCCAAGAATAGACTAATTGTGGTCAATCTTTGTTGGCCATCAATCACTTCCATGTAGGGGTTAATTGTATCTCCTAGGGGAATACAGATAATTGAACCTATAAAATACTCTGGATTATTTTCACTGATGTCGTCATAAAGAGCATCCCACTCCCTGTAACTCCATGTATATTCACGCTGATACTTCGGAATGGAATAGTAAAACTTTCCCTCCGAAGCAAATATTTCATAGATGTGATATTTATTAACGTTCTGTATCATAGTGCTTAGTAATACATTTCTATATACAGGTATGCTTTGTCAAACACCTCCTGGTCCTTTATCTGGTATTTCACCCAGAGTATGGAGCGGAGCTTCTTCTTGATTTCCCGTTTGGCTGTCACGCTCTTGAAGGCATCCGTAAACTGGCGGATGATGTTCACCACTTCGTTGTCAATATCGTTCACCACCTGCTCTACAATTATCGGAGTTTCCTCTGTCTTGACACTCTGGAAAAGGTCGGTAAGTGCAGCCTTGGCCTGAGCACGCTTGTCCTGCGGCTGGTCCACTTCCTTCTCTTCCTTCAGCAGGTCGCGAGCCAGTTCGAGCAACTGCTTCAGGAAGTCGATGCTGGAGATTAAGTTCTGCTCCATGCGCTCACGCAGTTCGTCGAGTTTGTCGGCAAAACGCTTGTATTTCGGGTCGCCTTTGTGTTCGCCCAGTCGCAGACGAAGCATCTTCTCTATCTCTACAATCTTCTTTTCGCGTTTCTTTTCATCTTCCAGCACAGAGTCGATGACATCAGCGTCCACCACGAGGTCTTCCAGTGGTTTGCCTATGTCTATGGTGTCGATGTTCTGGTGAATGATCTCGATGGTCTTGGCACCGAGCAATGTCCAGATGAGGTTGCCCGTACTGACGGGGCGCACGCTCTGATACACCTGTGCCAGCCATGTATAGTCGTTCTGATATTCCGTAAGTGAAGCGTCTGGTGATACTATCTCCCATGCCTTGCTCAGTCGGGCAAAGTGTCGGGCAAAGTTTGTCTTCACGCCCTCATCCTTCAAGCATTGCTGGGCAGCTGTCAGTCCCTCCCAGCCACCGATGGTACGGTCTACACCAGGGAAATAGTCGATGCACTCCTGCATGAATGTAGGAATAAGTGCTTTTATCTCCTCCAAGTTCTTCACCACGGTCTTAATGCTTTCCTCATCAAACGCCAGACTCTTGGCCACGTCCTCAAAGACACCAACGAAGTCAACTATCAGTCCGCACTTCTTGTTCTCATTGTATTTGCGGTTGGTGCGACAGATGGCCTGCAGCAGCGTGTGGTTCTTCATTGGCTTGTCAAGATACATGCACTGCAGGATAGGCGCATCGAAGCCCGTAAGCAGTTTGCTTGTGACGATGACAAACTTTAGTGGTGACAGTGGGTCACGGAAGTGGTTGAGCAACTTCTGTTCCTCTGCGCGGTTGCGCTTGTACGCCTTGTAGTCGTCGGCCTTATCACCGGCAGTGTGCATCACGATGGTGGTCTGGTCGTCGGTACCAAGCAGGGCATCAATGGCCTTTTTGTATTTCACGCAGCAGTCGCGGTTGTATACCACCACCTGTGCCTTCATGCCACTTGGCTCCACATTCTCGCGGAAGTGGTTGACGATGTATTTGCACACCTCGTTGATACGCTTCTCCGACGTAAAGAATGCCTCTACTGATGTACGGCGTGTCAGTTCCTGCTTGTCCTCTTCGCTTATTTGGTCGGTCAGGGCGTCAAATTCTGCTTGCAGTTTCTTCTCGTCGAGATGCATCTCCACGGGTACAGTCTTGAAGTTGAGTTCCAAAGTTGCACCGTCTTCAATGGAGTTCTGGAAGGTATATTTCGAGATATATCCATACTCGTCTTCTTCTGCACCAAAGCATGCAAATGTGTTGTGGTCGTTGCGGTTGATAGGTGTACCTGTGAGTCCGAAGAAGAAGGCGTTGGGCAGTGCCGTGCGCATCTTTTTGCCGAGGTCACCTTCCTGGGTGCGGTGAGCCTCGTCCATGAGCAGGATGATGTTGTCACGGTCGTCGATTACTTCTCCATCGGCCAAGTCGCCAAACTTAAAGATGGTGGTGATAAGTATCTTGCGCTGGTGTATCTTCGTCTCAAGGTCTTCCTTTGACAGGATATTGTCCACGTTGGGTATTTCGGCACGGGTGAAGTCGCCCGTTATCTGGTCTTCGAGGTCAATGCGGTCGTCCACGATGACTACGGTTGGAGCCTTCAGCGCCTGCTGCTTGCGCAGTTTCTGTGCTGCCATCACCATCAGCCACGACTTGCCGGAACCTTGGAAGTGCCAGATGAGTCCCTTCTTTGGTCCCTTGCCATTGGTGTAGGTGTTCATCACGCGCTGCACGATGGCCTCGCCGCCAAGGTACTGTTGGTAGCGGCACACAATCTTAATTTTAGTGCCGTCAGGCGTGCCGGTGAACACAGAGTAAAAGCGGTATATGTCGAGTATGCGCTCTGGGGTGAGCAGCGACAGGCAGTTGTGCTCCACGTCGGCAAGTGTGCCGTGACGGCGGTCTTCATCGGCAAACCACGGTCCCCATTTTGTTAAAGGACAAGCCACGCCGGCATATTGCAGTTCGCGTCCCTCGCTGGCAAACACCAGTGCATTGGTGACGAACATCTCGGGGATACTCTTCTGGTAGTGCATAATGTCTTGCGCACCGTCGGCCCATGTCACAGATGGTTTTACAGGGGTCTTTGCTTCTCCCACAACCATTGGTATACCATTTATAATATATACCAAGTCTAGGCGTTTGCCACCTTCATGGCTCGGTCGGGGGAACTCCCACTGATTGGTCACCACGCAGCGGTTCTCTTCCATCTTGTCGCTGAAGAAGCGTATGGAGATATTGTCGCCGTCTGGACCGAAGGGATAGGAGTTCTCCTCAAAGAGCAGATTGCGGAACCGCTCATTGGCAGTAATTGTCTCGTTGTTGTTAGTACCTATACTAATGGCAACACGGAGCTTATATACCACTTGCTCTGCCTGTCCTGAGGTAATGTCATTCAACCTCATCAGTGCTGTCACGAGCCATTCTGTCACGAGTACCTCGTCAGCCAGTCGGGGCACTTGCTGTGGCTCAACGTATATCCAACCGCATTTGCCTGCTGCATTAACAAGCATCTGCTCTACTGTATTTCCTTCGTTGAAGTATGCCATGATATATTATTTTATATATTGTTCTTAATGTAATATTTTGATTTATCGGCTTGCTTGTAAATGGCCAAAAATGCCGATTGCTCTTTTTTAGAAGGAACCAAAACC
>CAVCAW010000095.1:0-7843 GCA_963600315.1 Bacteroidaceae bacterium
GTTAAGAACACTATTATTGTTAAAGCTAAAACAGCAGGATTAGAAGACTCCATCGGTATCGAGATGGTCACCATCGCTACTGACAACGAGGGCAAAGATTATGTCTACAATGTTTCTCAGTTCGATTTGACCGGTCACGAAGGAGATTTGTCAATCTATCAGCTTACAAGTACCATCGACAATGCAGGCAGTTTCAAATATGCCTATCGCTTGTATCCTAAGAACAGCGAGTTGGCACATCGTCAGGATTTCTGCTACGTAAAATGGTTCTAAACATCTCTAGCAATTTCTATTAAAGAAATTTAGCTAAACAAAAAGGGCTGGCACTTCAAAGTGTCAGCCATTTTTGTTGTTAGATTTTTGACTATTTAAAAACGATATTTACAATGTTGAGTGTGGTTTTATAAGTTCTAAGAACTCATTGCGAGTAGCTTTGTTGTTAAATGCACCAGTAAAATCACTTGTAGTGGTTATAGAGTTCTGCTTCTCCACCCCACGCATCTGCATACACATATGCTTAGCCTCAACAACAACCATTACTCCCAGTGGATTTAAAGCCTTTTGAATACAATCTTTAATTTGGGTTGTCATTCGTTCTTGCACCTGCAGACGATGTGAGAAAATGTCAACAACACGTGCAATCTTACTAAGTCCGGTAATATAGCCATTAGGTATATACGCGACGTGAGCTTGCCCGTAGAACGGAAGTAAATGATGCTCGCACAACGAATAGAAATTGATTTCTTTCACAATAACCATTTGACTATAGTCCTCCTTGAACTTCGCAGACTGTAACACTGCCATAGGATCCATTCGATACCCTTGTGTCAATGTCATCATCGCCTTAGCCACTCGTGCAGGTGTTTTTTTTAGTCCTTCACGAGAGGGGTCTTCGCCAAGTAGTTCGAGTTCTTGGTGAAAAATATGTTCTAATTTTTCTAGTGTTTTTGCGGAATATTCTTGCTGTTCCATGTCGTTATTATATTCACTCAGCTGTGACACACAACAGAGTTAAGCATCAATAATTGTGTATTTTAACTTTGGATTTCACCACATTTACTTCAGACAAATGAAAAGTGGCATCTTTCTTCACTTCTTTTATGAACTCATGGACTTCTGCCTGCGTAGTGAAGTCACCTGCCGTACATATCCAGTTTGGCGATACAAAGTGCATATATACGGAGGCATGCGGAAAATGCCGTTTAAACTCCTTGCCTTTCAACTGTGCCTGTTCTTTGCCTTCGCGCGTACCGCTCCCAGTAAAGAATTTCAATCGGTATCCCTGAGCATAGTGGAACCCTTTAGAAGAAGAGGATGAGGAGTGTTTGCTGTCTATGGGAAGTGTGATTTTTTCCACTTTAGGTTGTGGTTTTGTCATCTGGTCCACGACATTGCCACATGGTACTATTGTCTCCTTAGACACAACAGCCTTGTTTGCTAGGCTTTTAGCATCTGGCTTTCTACCGTCAATCAAGAAGTCTATAGTTTCGTCCTGTTTCAGTACTACTGCATTTTTCTTACGCAACTTTTCTGTAAAAGTCAACCGCGCATTTACGGTAATATAGCTTGCCGCAAACAGCCATATAGCAATGAATCGCATGACAAAGTTTAACTTCATGACAAACAGAATTTCTGTCAAGGTCGGCAGTAACAAGCAAGTATACCGTTTCAAAGCCGACCTAAACTTGTTTTATGCAAAGGTACTTAAAACTTAGACAAACAATGAGAAATTATTCAGAAAACACATGCAGAGCTATTCCATTTTGTCAGTGGTACAGCTCTGCATGATATTTTTTGGAATATTAAGCAATCGACATTATGCCTTCCATGCGTCAATTATGCCCTTAAAGTCTGCGGCTTTGAGAGCAGCTCCTCCTATGAGACCTCCGTCAACATCTGGCTTTGCAAATAGTTCTTTGGCATTTCCAGGTTTGCAGCTACCACCGTACTGGATAGTGGTATTCTCAGCAACCTCTGCGCCAAACTGCTTTGCAATCTCGGAGCGAATAAATGCATGCATCTCTTGAGCTTGATCAGCAGTTGCAGTTTTTCCTGTACCGATAGCCCAAACCGGCTCATAAGCGAGCACGATGTTGGAGAACTGCTCAGGCGTGAGATCGTAGAGTGATCCTGCAAGCTGAGCAGCAACAACCTCGTTTTGTTTGCCGGCTTCGCGATCTTCGAGAACTTCACCGATACAGAAAATCACCTTAAGTCCGTTGGCAAGAGCAAGGTTTACTTTCTCTTTGAGGATTTCAGGAGTTTCACCGTAATAAGCACGGCGCTCTGAGTGACCGAGAATAACATATTCAGCACCAGTGCTCTTTACCATAGCAGCACTAACTTCGCCAGTGTAAGCACCCTTCTCTTTATCGGCACAATTCTCTGCTCCAAGCTTGATGATGCTATTGTCAAGCATCGGAGCGATTGTAGCCAAATGGATAAATGGAGTGCAAATAATTACACCACAGTTTGGTTTGTCAGCTGAAAGAACTTCATTGAGTTCTTTTGCAAGGGCAACACCCTCTTGTAGGGTCATGTTCATTTTCCAGTTGCCCGCAACAATTTTCTTTCTCATGATTTTGTTTGTATTAGGGTTTAACATTAAGTGTTTTGTTTTCTTTTGAATACTGCGCTTCCGCAAAATGTCGATTGTGTGTGCTAACAGAATTACAATTGCCATTGGCACCAAATACCACAAAAGAATGTGTAGTAGCATCGTTTTTTTCTCTCTTGCCGTCGTTTCTAATTGTTTTACGGATGATATATTTTCATGTATAATCGGCAAGTCGTTACAGCTCCATTTATTTCGGATTGTCCCATCGCGCAAGAGAACTAATCCAGGATTAGATCTTATCACGGTTCGTAGCATTGTATAGTCCGCTTCAAGAATGGGATATTGAATATCGTTGTCATCGCTCCATTTCTCAATTTCAGCCGTTGGCGAAGAAGTCACACAAAACATCCTGTATCCGTGATCTACGCACCAATCGTTGATAGCATTAAGGCTCTCGGTAACACTAGTATCCGCTTCATTTAATCGTGGACACACAACAAGAAAGACCGCTCTTTTATCAAGCAAAATATCTGCGGTAAAATCGTTGCCAATTGAGTCGGTAACCCAAAAGTCTAGAGGCACATAGTCATCCTCTATATGTTTCGGGAATACTGCTTCTCTTAGATTCGTTCCAATACGGTATGGGCGGAAGTCAATTAGCGGCAAACTATACAGCGTACGCAACGAAAATAGCAAAATAAACACGCAGGTATACAGCGACAATAACCAATGCCAATCAACTGGAACCAACAATGTGGTTTTATGATGATAATGGTAGAAAACAAATGCGAGCATCAATAACACGATGTTTTTCATCAAGGTTTGGAAATCAGTCAGTACAACAACGTCTCCAAAGCATCCGCAGTCTGCCACGGGATGAAAAATTGCCTGCAAAAGTGAAATAAGTGTAAACGCAACTACAACTAGCAACGTTAGGATTGCACAAAATTTTCTCCTTATGCCAAGTAGCAGATATACACCCAAGACAAATTCCAGAGAAATTATCGCCACGCTTGCAACAATGGGAATATCAATCCATGCCGGAAAAGAAAAATGAGCGGCTCTGAGATATTCTTCTATCTTATAGCTGAATCCCAGAGGATCAATTGCTTTCACAAAACCAGAGAACACGAACACGGCACCTAGCAACATGCGAATTGCCGTGTAGGAAAAGTCTCGTAAGTGTTTTGTCACCGCCATTTTTTGTTAGTCTGCTTAATCTATTTTTTCCACTTTTCACATATGAGGAATAAACTACATATATTCCGTCATATCGCACTAGAACTACTATATCTACCCAACCGACAATTCAGAAGTTTCGACATACAACTTAATGATGGCAAATATCGAATAATTCAACATATCCATATAGTTTGCATCGATACCCTCACTAACAAGCGTGTGTCCGTTAAGTTCCTCAATCTGCTTGGTCCGAAATATCTTCATAAGAATGAGGTCGGTGTAAGAGCTGACGCGCATCATTCGCCATGCCTCGTCATAGTCGTGATTCTTACGAATCATCAAGTCATACGCTTTTTTAGCATATTTGTCGTATTCTTGCATTGCCTGATGGGTGGTTAAATCTTGTTTGTCTGCAGCACCTAGCGACAATTGAATCAAGCCAACAATACTATAATTAACAATTCCTATAAACTCAGTTAGTTCACCTTCACCTACAAGGTTATCTTCTTTCGTTTGCAGAGTACGTATACGATTAGCCTTGATATATATCTGGTCTGTCAGCGACTGCGGACGCATAATTCTCCATGCGGCACCATAATCATGCAGTTTCTTCTCAAAGATACCCCTGCACAATTTCATTGCCTCCTCAAACTGTTTGTTTGTATCGGTCATACGATTCTATTTTTGTACAAAGTTACTAATTTCTCCACACCTATCAGAGTATGTCACCAGATTTCCGTATACTAAAAATAACAACCGGTATTTTGTTCTACCAAGGGGTTAATTTGTAGTGGAACACCTTGTGGCTTTCGTGAACTTTAACGAACTTTGTAAATTAAATAATTTGTGCACTTTAAGCTAATGTCTTCTAAATTTGAACTTCAGTCACAATTCGAACCCACGGGTGACCAACCCGAAGCCATCCACCAACTGACAAATGGAATCTTGCGCGGAGAACAGGCGCAAGTGCTGCTAGGCGTTACAGGCTCAGGGAAAACTTTTACAATAGCCAATGTCATTAAAAACATAGGACGTCCCACCCTTATATTAAGCCACAACAAAACGCTTGCCGCACAGCTTTATCAAGAATTCAAAAACTTTTTCCCCAATAACGCTGTAGAATACTACGTCAGCTACTACGACTATTATCAGCCAGAAGCTTACATTCCAACCACTGGCAAATACATTGAGAAAGAACTGCTCATCAATGAAGAGATTGACAAGTTGAGGATAGCTGCCACAAGCGCATTACTATCTGGGCGTAGGGATGTTATTGTGGTCAGTTCAGTTTCATGCATTTACGGAATGGGAAATCCTAACGCATTCTACGAAAAACTTATTAGCATTAAGATTGGGCAACAGATAAGCAAGAGTAAGTTTGAACGAGACTTGATTTCAAGCCTTTATACTAGAAACGACCTTGATTTGAAGCGCGGTTTCTTCCGTGTCAAAGGAGACACTATAGACATTGCGTTGGCATACTCTGACAACATTCTAAGAATACAGCTTTGGGACGATGAAATAGACACCATACAAGAGATAGATCCTACAACATATCAAACCATCTGCTGTTTTGACTGCTACAAAATCTATCCTGCCAACCTGTTCGTCACATCCGATAATACTATAGCTGCAGCCACTAAGCAAATAGAGGACGACCTATGGAAAGAGGAAGAAAATTTCAGAATTCAGGGCAAATTGATTGAAGCAGAGCGTCTGCACGAAAGGGTAACCTACGACGTACAGATGATTCGTGAGCTCGGGCGATGCAGTGGCATTGAGAACTACAGCAGATATTTCGATGGCAGACAGCCTGGCACCCGTCCCTATTGTCTTTTGGATTTTTTTCCAAAAGATTTTCTGTTAGTGATTGACGAGAGCCACGTTACAGTGGGACAAGTAAGCGGTATGTTCGGAGGCGACAGAAGCCGCAAGGAAAATCTTGTGGAATATGGTTATCGATTGTCGGCAGCATTCGACAATCGTCCACTGAAGTTCTCGGAATTTCAGAAACTCGTCAACCAAACCATCTATGTCAGCGCCACACCAGCCGACTACGAGCTCAACGAAGCTGGTGGAATAGTTGTTGAGCAACTAATCCGCCCAACAGGATTGCTTGATCCCAAAATCGTTGTGCGGCAAAGCGAGAATCAGATTGACGACTTAATGGAAGAAATTGCCATACGCAAAGAGCGTAACGAGCGAGTCCTTATAACTACCATCTCTAAGCAATCCGCCGAAGACCTAACTGAATACCTTCTGAATTCTGGAGTCAAAGTCAACTATATTCATTCAGATGTTGACACTATAGACCGAGTAAACATTCTCAAGTCACTACGCGAAGGTGGTATAGACGTTTTGGTTGGAGTCAATTTGCTGCGCGAAGGACTAGACCTTCCCGAAGTATCCCTGGTTGCTATTCTTGATGCCGATAAGAGTGGTTTCCTACGCGATGCCCGTTCTCTAACCCAAACTGCAGGTCGAGCTGCCAGAAACGTCAACGGATTGGTTATAATGTACGGAGACACCGTTTCTTCTGCAATGAAAGAAGTAATAGAGGAAAGCGAACGAAGACGCTCAAAACAAATAGCATACAATCAAGCTCACAACATTACCCCAAAACCAATAAAAAAAGCCATCAATGTCGATCTCACAAAAACCGATAGACTTGAACCATTCCAAGACAGTCTCAATTACTCATCTCGCAACATGGTGGCTGAAGACGAAGCCGACTATGGTTTTGAGGATGAGACGGTAGACAGTCTAAAACAAAAGATGGAAAAGGCTGCCAAGAATTTCGACTTTATACTTGCAGCCAAGTACAGAGATCGACTATTAAAACTTACATCAGACAAATGATATTCTATTTTTCTGCTACCGGCAACTCAAAAGCCATAGCTCAAGCCTTGGGGAAGGAATTGAGAGACAAAGCCG
Source organism: Bacteroidaceae bacterium (assembly GCA_963600315.1). Classification (GTDB taxonomy): domain Bacteria; phylum Bacteroidota; class Bacteroidia; order Bacteroidales; family Bacteroidaceae; genus UBA6382. The sequence continues at coordinate 6,674 of CAVCAW010000095.1, forward strand.
TCAGCATCACTGATGTCATGGAGATGCCGCAGCACTACGATACCATTGGCGACCAATCGTTAGGCATTGTATTCCCAGTCTACGGTTGGAATCCACCTCGCATTGTTTATAAGTTCCTTTACCACCTATTCCGTTGTGGCTTAAATACGAAATATCTATATTTTGTCATCACCTGCGGAGACGACATCGGCATGGCCGACAAACGGCTATGTAAATTTCTTCACAGATACAATATTGAATACGGTTCCATTTTCTCCGTAATAATGCCAAACACCTATGTTTGTCTACCAGGATTTGACGTAGACAAGGATGACATCCGACGCAAAAAACTTGCACAAGTCAAAACCAGAATCATAGACATTGCCCGCCAAGTAAAAAGTCGATGCCGCACCGTGTCCGTTACTAGAGGGGCTGTACCGCAGATAAAAACGAGCTTACTCGGTTGGTTTTTCACGAGGTTTCTTATAACAGACAAACATTTCCACACAACAAGTGATTGCACCCTGTGTAAAAAATGCATCGCAGTTTGCCCGCTACACAACATCAGCATTATGTGCGAGAAAGATAAAATAGCATGGAATGGGCAATGCTCCGGTTGTCTCGCCTGCTATCATCACTGCCCACACAAAGCCATAAGATTTGGCCTTTTTAGCGGCAATAAGGGACAATACCTCCTCAACAAATATAAGCACGAGTTAAGGGCTACTCCTAAGCAGACTACGTCTAAAATTGATTAGCACCATCATTTTAATTCTAAAAACATCTTGAATTGTAGTGCTCAATTATTATTGGTGAAAACAAATTCTCGATGATGTTCAGCTTATTGCGTTACTAATCAATTTCAACTGACAACGACACAGCCATTAAATTATCCATATATCGTTGCGACAATCTTGCGTTCACCACCATAATTGCGAAACTCGCAGAGATATACACCTTGCCATGTACCGAGATTAAGATGACCATCTGTAATCGGTATTGTCAGACTAACTCCAAAGAGAGAACTCTTGGCATGAGCCGGCATATCATCAGCACCTTCAAGTGTATGGTCATAATAAGGTTCATTATCCTTGACTATATGGTTGAGAATTTTTTCCATGTCGCTACGTACATCAGAATCGGCATTTTCGTTGATGGATAGTGCGCACGAAGTATGCTGCACGAACAAGT
>CAVCAW010000096.1:0-4153 GCA_963600315.1 Bacteroidaceae bacterium
GGAGCCTCTTGTCGGATTCGAACCAACGACCCCGAGATTACAAATCACGTGCTCTGGCCAACTGAGCTAAAGAGGCGTTTTACAGCCGTGCCGCTGATTGTTCACGTCTAAACGGCTGCAAAATTAGAGATATTTTTTGAGTCCCCAAAACTTTTGAGCAACTTTTTTATCTATTTGCACTCTTTTCCTTATGTTTGGACAACTGGCGAGTCAATGAGTCCACGGTCTTGTCTATCGCTTCCTCAAACGTGTCGCAAGTTTCCTGTGCGAAAAGTTCCTTCCCTGATGTCGACAATGCCAAAAGGACTTCCTTGTTGTTCGCAGTCTCCGGCTTGACGACCTTTAACGTCACCTCTACCTTTCTTATCTTATCATCGAACTTGCTTAGCTTCGAAACCTTCTTGTCGATGAATTCCTTTAGTTTCTCCGTTGCTTCGAATCGGATTGCCTGAACTTTAATTTCCATAGAACCTCCTTTTTTTACTTGGCTCGGGGATGAGCCTGGTTATACATTTCTTTCAGATCTTCAAAGGACGTGTGGGTGTATATCTCCGTCGTTGAGAGTTTCTCGTGCCCAAGTAATTCCTTCACAGACTGCAAGTCTGCATGGTGGTTAAGCATCGTGGTGGCGAACGTGTGCCTCAGGACGTGCGGACTTCTCTTGCCGCGGCTTGTCACCAGAGAAAGATAGTACCGCACTTTCGTACGCACCTTGGCGTAGGTTATACGGCAGCCACTCTTCTCGTCAAGGAAAAGAGCCGTTTCATCCGTACACCTTTCCTTCAGGAAATCCTCCCTCTGCGACAGGTAGCTTCTCAAAGCATCGCCCAGCTCATCGCCGTAAGGCACTATGCGCTGTTTGTTGCGCTTGCCCAAAACTTTCAGCTGCATGCTGTCCAGCTCCACACCGGCCAAGTCAAGCGAAATCAATTCCGCCGCCCTTATGCCCGTTGAATAGAACATTAACAGCATCAGCCTGTCGCGCTCACCAGCGAAATCATCTGAGAAGAAGCCCTCCGAATCAAACAGCTTGTCCATCTCCTCATCTTTCATATATGAGGGGAGCAGCTTCGCTTTCTTCGGTCCCTGTATATTATGCACAGGGTCTTTGTCAAGCATTTTACGCAACATGAGAAATCTGTAGAACGAACGCAAAGCACTCAACTTGAAATTCACAGTCGTGGCGGCCTTGCCTTCATCCATCATCTTCATCATCCAGTTACGCACGGTGTCTCCGTCAACTTCGTCCCAACTAAATTCACCTTCTGCGGGCAAACCACCCACATACTGCCTGAACTCTTTCAGTACAGTTCGATAACCGTTGACAGTATTATCGGAGCATCCTCGTTCATACTGTAGGTAATCAATGAAAATATCATCCCACACCTTCACTTCGTAATGCTTTTACGATGCGAAGATATGATTTATTTTCGACAATTCAAAGAAGCGAGTCGATTTTTTGTCAAAATTAGTCTTCTATGCGCTGAAGCTGCTGCACGTATATGGCACGCTCCCTGGCAAGACGCTTAAGAACGGAAGGCTTGTCAAACTGCTGGCGTGCGCGCAATTCCTTTACGACTCCTGTCTTCTCAAACTTACGCTTGAACTTCTTCAATGCCCTCTCAATGTTCTCACCTTCTTTTACAGGTACTACAATCATTGTCTTGTGTTTAAAAGTTAATTTTATAAAGTTTACTTAATTTGCGGCGCAAAATTACACATTGTTTTTGACACAGCAAAGAATTCCTTGTGTTTTTTCTCTTTTCATGGCGAAAGAGAAAACATCTGTTTCCAAAATCATCTTCGTCAGCCATCCCAGACAGTCTGCCGACAGGCAATGGCAGGCAGACCTATTGACAGAAGGGCGGCCTCTTCACGATGCCGCCCTTCATGTCTGTGTGACCTGCCTGCCGCAAAACAGCCAGCCCTTTATGAAAATCAGAGATTTGCGTTATCCTTCGCCCATTCGTTGACAGGAGGTATGATGCCGAGCTCCACTATCTCGTCACGCATCTTGCACAGATGTTCGTAGCTTGCCTTCAGGGAAGCCATCTCCTCGTCAGTTCCCTTGGGGGCGGTGAAGTGAACGCCGTCCTTGTCAATGACGGTAGGCATAGCCATCATCACATTCTTGAAGCCGCACTTGTCGCAGTTGACATAGCATCCTGCGGGAAGTGTAAAGGGCTCGCCACCCATAGCGCCCTCTATCATCTTCACAGCCTGGTACGCAGGGCTCTGGAATGAGCTGCGTCCGCGGAGCTTGATGATATTGGAACCGCCCTGTGTGGTAATCTGGCGTATCTCAGCCAATCTCTCAGCCGACATTCCCATTTCCGAAAGGGGCTTGCCGTCCACTTTCACCTGAGAAGCGAACACCGCCATCTGCTCACCGTGTCCTCCGTATGTGTGCGCTCCAGTCACCTTGTCCTGCTGCACTCCGAACTCCTTGGCCAGCGCCTCCTGCAAACGGGTAGAGTCAAGCGCAGCAAGCGACGTCAGCTGATTTGGCTTCAGACCAGAATGTATAAGGGCTGTAAGAGCCGTAACGTCAGCGGGGTTGAAGATAACCACCACATGCTTAACGTCAGGGCAGAACTTCTTGATGTTCTCTCCGAATTCAGCGGCAATCTTGCAGTTTCCCTTCAGCAAGTCCTCGCGCGTCATGCCCTCTTTTCTGGGAGCGCCACCGCTTGAGATAATATACTTGGCACCTGTAAACGCCTCCTCGGGATTTACCGTCCATGTAATGTTTGCTCCGGGAAATGCACAATGATACATTTCCTCTGCCACACCGTGTACGCCTGGCTCATAGATGTCATACAAACACACGTTTGGAGTCAGTCCAAGCATCATCGCCGTCTGCGCCATGTTGGAGCCGATCATACCGCCCGCTCCTACAATCAACAGCTTCTCGTCAGTTAAAAATTTCATCTTTCTAAGCTATTTAATCAATTGACTATTTCTGATGGGCAAAGTTAGCCAAATTTATCCACTCGGCAAACAGCGACACCACATTATTTATACACTATTAACAGATTTTTCTTGTTATTGCTATCCCGACAACGCATTTGCAACCATTCAAACATTCCGTCAACTTCCATGTCTCTATGTATCATCGTTACTGTCCCCAAGCCCAACAGAACAAGAAACCCTGCCAAGCACAGGGACACAGTACATTCTAACAGTGCAAGAAGCACGTTGTTATGGTGTCAGAACCCACATGCAAAGAGATTTCGGCAATTGCCGTAACAGTTGCTGACAGTTGCCGTAACAGTTGCTGACAATTGCCGTAACAGTTGCTGACAGTTGCCGTAATAGTTATTGACAATTGTCATCCACCTTGCTGACAATTGCCAAAATACATACAAACCTAAATCCTTACACCATCATAATGTGCGTTATGACATCGTCATGCGTACTTGTAACTTGAGAAGCACAAGAGTTTTCGCACTTCTCATTGGTGAGTTGGAACATGAAGTCATCGTCAAACTTTTCAATGTTGTTCTTCACTTGCCTGTTGAAATCCTTGGTACTGTATCCGTAGATAGCAGCCAAATCAGCACAAGCATAACTCGCATGCCACGAAGAGTGTATATCATCCCCGTGAGATGTTCTGTGTCTATTTCGGTTAATATGATTACTTTATTCTTATCCATACCGTTATAGGAAACGACTCGCCTGCAGGTCTTACGTGATGCAAGCGAGTTCTATTGCGTCAAAGATACAAAGAAGAACTGACCCGAAAAGCTTTTCTTGAAGAAAATGGATGAATAGCATTGAAAAGAAGATGTCCTTGCTCTGATTTGCCTCGTAAAGTGTTAAAAACACGGCTGTATATGAAGAAAGTTGACAAAATATTCAGTTTTGTATTATTATATAACTATCTTTGCGTTGTCTTCTCTTTGCTGAAAGCCCTGAGGGGCAAGAGGTGGGGGATGGACATACATTACGGTTAAAGCGTTTTTGTACGCTTTGTCTTGACTGTGTAAGCTAGAGTTTTTACACTGTGAGACGAGTGACAGAATGGCTCTACGCTTTTTTCGTATGTATAGAACCACACATTTAATAAAAATCGCCAACAATGGGGCCGGTTGGTATGCTTTATAAACAAATACATTTATGAAACATTCCGCATTTATGAAGGCCTTCACAA
>CAVCAW010000096.1:4206-7566 GCA_963600315.1 Bacteroidaceae bacterium
ACAATGATGGTATTGGCATTAGTGGGGGGGGTATCCGCATATTCCCAATCAGACATTTCCCTGAGAAAGATTAAAGCCGTGAAGCCTGACGTACAGGTAAACATGCTCGACAGCGTAGTGGGAGAAAATTATCGCAAGATCTATCAGTACAACGAGTATGGCTACATCACTTCAAAGATGGTGTACCACAAAGACACCGACTGGTCGCTGGACACAGGTCCCTCCTACCTGCAGGACTATACGTTTAATGCTGACGGACAATGCACCGAGCGTACGCGATACCGTGTGGACGAGAGCGGGAAAAGGACTGTCATCGAAGACCAAGGCAAACTAGAAGAGAAGGACGGACTGACTTGGGAATACACCTACAGCCACAATGATGACGGGAAGCTGCATCCGGAAACTGCCAAGGCATACGACCAATGGGGCAACCTTACAATCATCATCGAGTATGAGACCGACTGGTATGACTACGAGGACTACATAAGCAGCTACGAGGAAAGACGCTATTCCGGCCCCACTTTGGCAGAAGATCACCTCATGCACGGCTCATTTGAAAGTTCCTACCTCGTATACCATGTGACATCTTTGTCTTCTGACACAACAAGGACTATGGATGTAAATCAGTTGAAAGTAGATAGATTCTTCAAAGAAGAATGGACGCAAGAAGGCCGAAAGCTGTATCAAACAACCTACAGTTATGGTGGTGTCGGATGCACTATAGGCACAATAAATCGGAGGAAATTTGAGCCAACCGGTGTACATGTGTATGAACTCAACGCTGACGGCACTCGCCCTGTGAGCGAGAAAGAAATTTTCAACGGCTGGCATTCTAACTATTGTTATACGTACGAATGGGATGCCCAGAATCGTTTGACATGCAAAACTGTAAGCGACACGCTTGGCAATGTAACACGCAAATACACTTACACCTATGCAGACGATTATGCCAAAAGCATGTCGCTCATTGATGCGGTATATGCATTGAAGTACAACCTTATGCAATATCCCGAGGATGAATTCTGCATCTTTGGCAGACTTGCGACTAAATATTCGGAACGCAATGGTTACGATATTGGTAGAGAAGAATCTGTCTATACATGGAACGCCAATCATCAGTTGGTTTCCAACAAATGGAAAGAGGCTGACACAAAATACGACAATAACGATAAACTATATGAGGACACTGGAGAGGAATTCTACTTCTACAATGCAGACGGACATGTGGCATATCTGATAAGCGTGGAAATGGATGATGACGGGAATAATGAATACTACAAGAGAGAGTACGTTTACGATGCTTCTGGCAATTGGACCGGTATAAAAGATTATGTAGGCGACTCTTTTGACGGCCCTTGGACAGCTGAAAGCTATGACTATAAGGCTCGTACAAAGAACTCTGCACTTAAATCACCTTCATTCGTTGATGATATGAGCGACGGCTATCACTACATTTACGACAATGACGGAGTGTTCGAGACTAAAGGATACTATGATGTAGAAGACGGCAAAATAGTCGGAGGACGGTATCAGCAATACATCATCAACACCGTTTCCTTCCCAGAAAATCCAGAATTTAACTATACCGAACCGGAAGTGCCATTCGAGATTATGGACGAATGGTGTATAGATATCATGATTAGCATATGGTACTATGATTGGAATGGCGAATCCGAAGAATGGAAATGTGTATATGCACCAGACTATGCCGAACACATCTACTATAATGGCGACGACATCGTATGCGACACCTACAACCAGGACCAGCAGATTACAAACACAACCACTTTCAGTTTTGATGAGGAAGGACGATTTGCAAAGCAGTCAAGTGAGGACCTCGAAATTGTCTATACCTATCTTTCTGACGGTTCCGACTATCTGCTTGAGACGGTTACTACAACGAATGGAACAAGCAGCGCCCTGCACTATTATTACAGTCTCCACGACTATGTATTGCCTACAGGTATAAATAATGTAGAGGCTACGACAGCCGAACCTGTATATTACGACCTTCAAGGCAGACGCGTAAAAAGCTCTTCTGCACGCGGCATATACATCGTCAATGGCAAAAAAGTAATGGAATAAAACACCTGATGGGGCTGATACCACACCCCACAATAGCAAACAAAGGCTTTCCTCGCCGAAATGGTGCGGAGAGCCTTTGCAGTTATAGGGCATCACCGTCCCCTAGCCGGTCGCTTCTCCTTATCCCCCACGGCAGCTGCGACTGCGCCCCTCCGCTACCTGGGTTGACATGAACCTGCGCCTGACCACCTATGGCAAGTTCGAACGCAGCGCCGATAAAACGCGACCCGACAAAATATTAATAGACGTTTACTCAAAACAATTGTCATCGCACTCAAAAGGAAACTATATGGCGAGCGATGCTTGACAGTATATAAGCGACGAGGCTCTTCCTCACAGAAGAGCCTCACCTAATCTTAACAAAGGTTGGTCATGTATTTAAATCTTTTTACCTAAAAGCCAAACCCAACCATTCAAATTAACCTAATGAAAATTTATTAACCATATCCACAACGTGTAATCACTACACTCAATATATAGACAACAAAATATGCCGCCTGTAATACACAGACGGCATATTTTTTCATTTTTCTTTCAGTCAAGCCTCAATCACCAAATGTCTTCAGGTTCTTCGGGGTTGTCGTACACTTCCTTTGCGCAATATTCTATGAAGTCCATATAGAACTCCTTCCTGTCGGAGTCAAGCACGGACTTCAGCTTGAGGTAATAGGTCTTGTTGGGATCCATAGTCTGGCGCACGAAGATATGGCGTATGTTCTCGCGGTCGTTGTACCCACGCTCAGTACCGTCGTTAGAGTCTATTGACTGAGGACCCTTCATGTAGCCGTTGTTACGCATACGTTTGTCTATCTCGGCGTTGTACTCGTCGTCCTCCGTATCGTTCTCCCATCCGGTCTTGGAGTTGCTGCACGTCATGGTCAAGTCGAGAGGGATACCGGCGACAGGGAGGTTGTTCGGATCGTCACCGAAGTATATCTGAGCGATTCCGCGGTTGCCGTTAGCCAGTACCTTGTACCTCACCTCGTATGTTCCCTTGCGCGGTACGGGAGGCAACGTGAACGTAACCTCGTAGCGGCCTACTCCCTTCATCTCGTCACGGTGGAGGTTGCACCAGTCGTCATTCCATGCGTTGTAGTAGACGAACTTCATGCTCTCGCTCTGCTTCATGTTGGGGAAGTAGTCATACTCCGTCTCGGTGTTAGGAATGTAGACGTGTTTATAACGCTCTTCCGTAGCGTGCTTCAGGCGTATGTCGTTGGACATGGCTTCGGGGAAGAGGCTCATGCCGTCAAAACGTATTCGGTTCTTCTGCAG
>CAVCAW010000097.1:0-1993 GCA_963600315.1 Bacteroidaceae bacterium
AAGCAAGTAAGTGCATATACGAAAAGGATGCAATTGTTACGGTTAACTATTTGATATAGAATGTCTGGCATTTTGACATTTTTCGAAATAATTAAAAGTAAAAATTGACTTATATTTATATTCCTTTTGTTAATTGCCTATTCAAAGCTAAGCAGTAATTTTGCAATCGAAATAATTCATTCTCTAATTCAACACAAATCAACACTCTAACCAATTTTGTCTTTATAAGCGAGAACTAAAAAGTACTGTGAAAGACGAATGACTAAAGCAGGGCCGATAGAGGTTCTGCTTTTTTTGTGTTGTCATCTATGTGAATTCCTAAGGAAATATGTAAATTTGCATTAAAAATTTCATGTTTAGGTTTGAATCGTTTGGTAGCGGCAGTAGCGGCAATTTATACTATGTTGAGACAGATGATGGTGCCCTGTTGATTGATGCAGGAATCGGAATAAGAAAACTTCGTAAATATTTTAGAGAATACGGGATTAAGATGTGCAATATCAAAGGAATTTTGGTAACACATAATCATTTGGACCACGTGAAGAGTGTAGGTATTCTAAACAGAAAAGATGGGTTTCCAGTATATCTTACACGTAAAACTTTCGAAGGTATTATGGAAAATCCCGCCATTACCAAAAAGCCCGATAAAGAAAATGTTATTTTTATCAACAAACTAGAGCCTTTTAATCTTGCTGGAATCAAAATTTGTGCTTTTGAAGTCCCTCATGATTCTAAGGACAATGTTGGATTTTTACTTGAACATAAGAATACGACTTTTTGTCTTGTTACAGACTGTGGCGAATTGACTTGTACAATAGATGATTATATCTCTCGAACCAACTTCCTCGTATTGGAGTCGAACTATGACGTAGCCATGCTTGAACAAGGTCCTTATCCAAAAAAATTAAAGCTACGTATTAGCAGTAGCAATGGTCATTTGTCAAATGATGTTGCAGCGGCTACAATCTCCAAACATCAAACTCACCTTAAACAAGTTTGGCTTTGTCACTTGAGTGAGAAAAATAACACTCCTAGCTTAGCATTGAGTTCTGTCGCTAAATCGTTGACTGCAAGCAACGACTGCCGCATAGATGTACTAGACAGGACGTTGCCATCCAAAATGTTTGAATTGGAGTAAGTGGGGTAAATTCTATTTAAAATATTGATGACTACGTGTTAAGTAAATCTTACCATTAAACCTGCATGCTACAATCCGTCGCTATATCATATTTAACGTTTGCCTTTAATCTTTGTTGCACAGATATGAGCATATGCGACAGAAAATCATTAATTTCGCATACTGAACTAAAACGAAAATCTTGAAGAAGGCACTACTCATATTTGCACTATTCATTACGGTTTTGAGCGTGGCAATGGAACATGTCACGCACAAGATGGTCATATGCCAGCATGGCTACAATAGCGACACTACAGAAAACAAAGAGTTATTGCATTCAGATAGTGTAAACTTGTCAATCAACACAGAAAAAATAGATACGCTGGATGGCAAGGATATTTTTGCAATCAGAGATGATTCGGTCTATCTTAATCAAATTGACACATTGCGATTAGATGCTCTGTCTGCCGACACAACGCGCAAGAAATCCAATACGGTTGACAAACCGGTGAAATATAGTTCACGTGACTCCATGACATATGATGCTAGCAGCAAGAAAATTAACTTATTTGGTAGTAGTGAAGTCGTATATACTAATCTCGATCTAACAGCTGATATTATCAGCATGGACATAGACTCAAGTATGGTGTATGCTACCTATGCTGCAGACTCTTCTGGCAACAAGATAGGCTTGCCAGTGTTCAAACAAGGCGAAGAGTCATATGAGATGGAGAAGATAACATACAATTTTAAAACTCAAAAAGGGTTTATACAAAATGTGACAACCGCACAAGGCGAAGGCTTTATGAAAAGCCAGGAGTCAAAACGCGACCAAGACGGTGTGATAAATCTCATGCACGGCACTTATACCACGTG
>CAVCAW010000097.1:2003-7547 GCA_963600315.1 Bacteroidaceae bacterium
AGCCATTGCAGGTCCTTCATATCTTGTTGCTGAAGGAGTCCCACTACCCCTTGCCATACCGTTTTTCTTTTTTCCATTCAGCAACAAGTATTCGAGTGGTCTTATTATGCCATCGTTTGGTTCTGAGACAGAAAGAGGTTTCTATTTGAAAGATGGCGGCTATTACTTTGCGATAAATGATCGGGTTGACTTGCATTTACTAGGTGAAATATATACGAAGGGCTCATGGGGAGTCAACGCATCGTCTACCTACAAGAAACGGTACAAATATTCAGGTAACATCTACGTCAACTACCTCAATACTATTGAAGGGGAGAAAAATATGCCTGATTATTCTGTTACTAAGAGTTTGAAACTTCAATGGACACATCGACAAGACTCTAAAGCCAGTACGAAATCCTCTTTTTCGGCGAGTGTGAATTTTGCCTCAGAATCCTTTGAACGTAAAAATCTCAACTCATTGTACGACCCACTCACATATTCGCAAAGCACCCGTACAAGTTCGGTCTCTTATTCATATACTTTTCCTAATATAGGTCTGACATTGTCGAGTTCTGCAAACCTTAGTCAGAATATGCGCGATTCAACCTTGGCAATGACATTGCCAGATTTGAATATCAGCAAGTCTAGATTTAATCCATTCAAGCGCAAAAAATTGCGTGGAAAAGAAAGGTGGTATGAAAAGATTTATATGTCTTATACTGGACAATTGTCAAACAGCATTACTACCACTGAAAGCCATTTGCTGAAGTCTGATCTTATAAAAGAATGGCGAAATGGAATGCAACACTCAATCCCTGTCAGTGCTACATTTCAAATGTTTAAATACATAAACATCACTCCGTCGTTCAATTTCAAAGACAGGATGTACTCCAATAAGATAATGCAGAATTGGGACTATGCTTCACAGGCTGTGAAGCGCGACACCATATATGGTTTCTACAACGTATATAATTGGGATATGTCAATCAGCGCAAGCACTACATTGTATGGTATGTATAAACCTTCGCCATCTATATTTGGCAACAAGATAATTGCAGTGCGTCATGTACTTGAGCCTAATGTATCGTTCAGTTATGCACCAGATTTCGGAAATTCTTCGTACGGATATTACGAGTCATATGTTAGGACAGATGCCGATGGAAATGTGTCCACTGTTCAGTACTCGCCTTTTTCCAGTGCATTATATGGTGTTCCTGGCCGTGGTAAGACTGGCAGTGTTTCCATGAGCTTGAAGAATAATGTTGAAATGAAGGTGCGAAGTGATAGAGACTCTACTGGTGAACGCAAGATTTCGATTATAGACGAGTTGTCTGGTTCTCTTTCGTACAATATGGTAGCAGCATCTCATAAGTGGAGTGACTTGACTACTAGATTGAGACTGAAACTATCAAAGAACTATACTTTTAGCTTGACTGCCGTTTTCGCTACATATGCCTATCAATTTGATAAAAACGGCAATGTATATGTTGGTGACAGAACGGAGTGGAGCTATGGTCGTTTCGGTCGTTTTCAGGGCATGTCTCAGAATTTTCACTATACTCTATCTAACAACACATTCAAGAAAAACAAAAAGCGGAATAAACTTGAGGAATCTACTAACAGCAAAGAAGATGATGAAACTCATGACAATGTTGACCCAGAGCTGAGTGACAATATGAACCATACACCAGAAAAAGGTGCCACAAGCAGCGAAGTTGATGAATGGGGATATCTGCGTTTCTCCATGCCCTGGACCTTGACGATTTCGTATGGAATCAACATGAGAGAAAACACGCAGGCTAGGATTCGCCCAAAACATATGAGATATCCATATAAGATTTCTCATACACTTAATTTCTCAGGTAACGTAAGATTATCGGAAGGTTGGAATATTAACTATGCGTCAGGGTATGATTTTAATTACCAGAAACTTTCAACCACAACCGCCTCGCTCATGCGAGATTTGCATTGTTTCTCAATGTCGTGCTCCATTGTGTTGATGCCGTACACATCATTCAATTTCACGTTTAGAGCCAAGATGTCAACATTGGCAGATGTCTTGAAATGGGAAAAACGGTCTTCGTATAGTACAAATATCGAGTGGTATTGACAAGGTAAACGATGCAGCAATGATTTTCCAAACTCCTGTGACAGATTATGGAAACACATTCGAAATTGGTTCTAGAGACAAGATTTTGGCTTTGGGATCATGTTTTGCTAGTGTTGTAGGCCAAAGATTGTCTGACAATCTGTTGAAGATCATGCTTAATCCATTTGGAACGCTATATAATCCCAAAAGCATTTGCAGTATTTTGCAGCTGTGCTTAGATAGAGCTGAAAATATAGTAGATATAGATAAATTGATTAATCAAGTAATCTTTAAGTCTAAGCAGGGTTTATGGTATTCATGGCTTTCATCGTCCATAATCCATGGCAACACGCACGACGAATGTAAAGAACAGTTTTTACAAACGCTAGACAATGCCGCCAATTGGCTAAAAGAACTTGATGTCCTCATGGTCACATTTGGTACGACACACTACTACTCATTAAATGATGGCGAGGCATGCGGATTGTGTGTAGCTAATTGCCACAAGATGACATCTGGTCTTTTTGACGAAGGTGAAATGTTAACGAGTGAAATCGTTGAAAATCTTAACCAAATTCTTTTCAGGCTTAAGAATATAAATCCGGACATTAAATTGCTAATTTCTGTCAGTCCGTATCGTTATCTAAAATACGGCTTACATCAAAGTCAGATAAGCAAAGCTTCCCTATTGCTATCGATTGAGCAATTCATGAGAGATAATAAGAATGTTTTTTACTATCCCGCATACGAAATATTGAATGATGAACTAAGGGACTACCGATTCTATGCTGCAGATATGGTACATCCTTCCTCCGTTGCAGAAGACTATATTTGGGAGCGGTTTTGTCACTTCTATTTAGATGAGCAAGTACGCTCTTTTATGGCAGAATGGTCTGCTGTACTTAAAATGAAAGCTCATAAGCCATCTTCGGCGGCGGCAGCGCAGAATTTGGACTCTATTGTTAAGGTAAAAACCGAGATTATTAAAGGCAAGTACCCTTTTATGTTCTAATTATAATAAATTGCAAAATTCTAGTAATATGAATTATATACTAAGACAAATTGTAGACATAACAGGCTGCACAATTATAGGCAATGCTGATGTCCAACTCAAAATTGACACACTGCTGACAGACAGTCGTTCGCTTGCCTATCCCGAAAGTACTATTTTCTTTGCGATTAAAACCCCTCATGGCGATGGTCATAGGTATATTAAAGAGCTTTATGATGCAGGAGTTCGAGCTTTCGTGTGTGATAAGCAATATGCTATGATTGATACCATGCCACAAGCCATTTTTCTGGTGAATGATTCCCCCTTAGCTATACTTCAGACAATTGCACGTCATCACAGAAAATCTTGTAGCACAACATCAGTAATTGGTATTACAGGTTCAAATGGTAAGACTATTGTAAAGGAATGGCTATATCAACTTATTGGCGATAAGCAAAGTACAATCCGTTCTCCCAAAAGCTATAATTCTCAAATCGGAGTGCCGTTGTCACTAACCCTTATTGAACCTAACACTAAAGTGGCACTTATAGAAGCAGGTATATCAAGACCTGGAGAAATGTCATCGCTCGTTTCAATGATAGCTCCAAATGTCGCTGTTATAACAAACATTGGCAGTGCTCACCAGGAAAGTTTTACGTCGTTAGAACAAAAAACTATTGAAAAACTTCGGTTAGCCAAAGATGCGGAGAAAATTATATTTCCTGCAGATGACCGGATTATCTTAAATGCTATAAAGTCGTTGAATATTGATAAGAAAAGACTGTATGGATGGAGTACAGATTGTAGAAATCCACGCGCTTATGCTTACGTAATCAAAACGATTTGTCAAGATGGCGAAACTGAAATTTCTCTAAAATTGTCAACTGGAGAAAAAGTTAGTTTTAAAATACCTTTTATTGACAATGCATCAATTCAAAACAGCATTACAACATTTGTTACAGCTTTGGTTATGGGATATGAATCTACAGAACTTGTGGAACGAATGTCTCGTTTGGAACCAATTGCTATGAGACTTGAAGTCAAGGAAGGGCAGCGCGGACTGACAATAATCAATGACTCATATAATTCAGACATAAACTCGCTTGACATAGCAATAGATTTTATGAGTCGTCGAAACCATGATGCCACACAAAAATGCGTGTTAATTCTCAGTGATATTCTTCAAGGAGTCCAAGATAAAAAGAACTTGTACAAAACAGTGGCTTCACAGGTGGACAATCACAAAATAGATTTCTTGATAGGGGTCGGTGCAGATTTGAGCAAATATTCATCATTGTTCCAGACAGATCACATAAACTTCCAAACTACAAATCAATTGATAGCGAGTGGAGAATTGTCAAAATTGTGTGATGCAACAGTGTTAATAAAAGGAGCGAGACCTTTTCATTTCGACAGGGTTACGGCGTTGCTGGAAAAACGCGTTCACGAAACAATTCTTGAGGTGAATCTTAACGCTGTGGTTGACAATCTCAATCATTATCGTTCTATGATGAAGGAAAACGAGAAAATTGTTTGTATGGTAAAGGCATCTGCCTATGGTGCTGGAAGTATTGAAATAAGTAAGACTCTTCAAGACCATAAGGTTGACTATCTGGCTGTGGCAGTTGCTGACGAGGGCGTTGCTCTAAGACAAGGCGGAATTCGCAGTCATATTATGATTATGAACCCTGAGATGACCTCTTTCTACGACTTGTTTCAATTCAACCTTGAACCTGAAGTGTATAGTTTCAAGTTGCTTGACAGTCTCATAAAAGCTGCAAACCATTCTGGCATAACAAATTTCCCTATACATATAAAACTTGACACTGGAATGCATCGCTTAGGCTTTGATCCTGTCAAAGATATAGATAAACTGACAAACATTCTTAAACATCAGACGGCGCTTAAGCCTTGTTCAATTTTCTCACATTTTGTCGGAAGTGATAGTGATGAGTTCGATGAATTTACACGAAATCAGTTTGAAATATATGATAAGGCAAGTCTTAAACTACAATCAGCATTTTCTCATCATATCATTAGACATATTTGTAATTCAGCTGCAATAGAACGGTTTCCTGAATATCACTTAGATATGGTAAGACTTGGTATCGGATTGTATGGAATCAACCCCTTTGATAATTCAGTGATAAATACAATATCAACGCTAAAGACAACTATATTACAAATAAGAGATGTTCCGCAGACAGACACTGTAGGTTATAGTCGAAAGGGCATTCTGTCACGTCCTGGAAGAATAGCTGCTATTCCTATTGGGTATGCTGATGGCTTAGATCGTCATTTGGGAAGAGGCAGAGGTTATTGTCTTGTAAACGGACAAATAGCCCATTATGTGGGTAATATTTGCATGGACGTGTGCATGATAGATGTCACAGACATAGAATGTAAGGAAGGCGACACTGTAGAAATATTCGGTCCCAATTTACCTGTTTCTATACTTGCTGAAATACTAGATACTATACCA
>CAVCAW010000098.1:0-7435 GCA_963600315.1 Bacteroidaceae bacterium
GTCAACTTCGGGGTAAGACGAAATTGGATTTGTACATATTGCTGAATAGTTACCATTGACCTGTTGTTTGAACTGTGTGTACCCGTAGCCTTCCGGCCACAGCCGCTTGTAGAACGTCTCATGCACGAACTGCATAGTGGCGTGCTTGCCTTTAAGATGATTCATCACCTCGGGCATCAGTGCTTCAAGCTCCGCCTTTCAAGGGTTCTCCTTCTTTCTCTCCTCTGCTGGATAGAAGACTGTTTTCAACTCGTCATCGGAGAGTGCAAGCAATTTTCCGTAACTTTTTTTTCTCCACCCTTTATTCGCCTAATGTCTTGGTAAATACAAGCGACGACAATTGCCATCTCCCGTCATTGACGACATACACCTCGGTAACGATGAACGGAAAACGCACGTCGTGACCTTCCACGACACTGTTGAGGTGGATGCGGCTGTACACGGTGGCTATACCACTGGCGAACTGTACCTCTTGTGAGTGTATCTCGGCTTTCTTGTACCATATGCCGCCCTCCTTGATAGTGCGCAGCTCCGCTTCCTTGCCCCAATATCCACCCATATGGACAAACTGCGCCGATGCGTGGAAGAGCTTCTCCAGTTGATCGACATTCTTCTCTGCCATCCATGTCCATTTTTGGTTTGAAATGTCGACGATGGCTTGCTGCTCGGGAGTAAACAGCACCGAGTCGTTCTGACACCAGGCTCCGCCGACAATGGTGAAAAGCAATGACAATGTAAACAATAATTTCTTCATATCCTTGTTTGTTCTGTGGGGCAAAGATACTATTTATTGCCAGTATCGTAGATACAAAAAAATCGGCAAAGATTTCACTTTTTGCCGATTTTTCGAAATTAGAGGTACTTATGAAAAAGCTTCAATCCCGGTACTCCGTAGGGTTCATGCCGAGATTGTGGGCTACGTAGCGACTGAAATAGGCAGGCGACGAGAAACCAAACATATCGGATATCTGCACAAACGTAAGACTCTTGTCGCGCAACATGCGTGAAATGTCGAGCACGGTATAGCGGTTTATCCAAAAGTTGGCGGCATAGCCGCTTGCTTTCTTAGAAACTTCAGAGAGATACTTAGACGTAACGCAGAGTTTGTCGGCATACCACGTCACCTCACGGTGTTGGCGATACTCGCCTGTTTCAAGCAAACGGATGAACTCATTCATGATGGCTGCATACTGCGTGGTGATGTCAGGTTCCTCATACAGACGGGAATGGAAATCGAAGAAATCAAGTATAAGCATCTGTACCGCATTCACCATCAGTTCGCGATAGAAGTGATGGTCGGTTTCAAGAATACGCTGCTGCAGATTGTCATAGTTGCGCAGGCATTGGGCAAACATCACGGGCGTGAGGTGCATGATGGGATTGAGGAAAAGTGACAATTGCCCTTTAGTGCCGTAGTTGCTTTGAGGTGTGCTAAGCACAATGAACGGAGCGGCAACATATATCATTTTCACTCGGAAGTCCGACCTATGTTCGATATGCTCCATGAGTTTGCCGCGCCGCACAATTAGCAGGTCGCCAGCATTCATTTGCATCTTGCGACCGCACCATTCGAACGTGCATTCGCCATCAAGACACAGGGCGTGTCCCAAATAGCCTTCGTACTTGCGTGCTCCGATGCCGTCTATCGTGTCGGTGATGATAATGTCTTTCTGCTCCATTGCTATAACAGTTTGATCCTGTATGACATAACGCAAAAAACACTGATTTTATTGTAGTTTCTGACCAAAGAATTCCGTAAGCTTCGCCACCACTTGCTCTACATATTCGGGCACGTAGTAGGTCTTGATATGAGTGGCTCCTGGTATGAGATACAATTCCTTATCGACTGTGCCAGTGGCTTTGGAGTAGCATTGCTCCGTCATGTAGAATGTGTCGGCTATGCTCCCGGCTATCATCAGCAAGGGCTGGTTGATGAGATACATCCCCTCGCTGGCATCAAATGCCATTAGGTCTACAAGACTGCTCTTGGTATAGCGGAAGGTGGAATTGGGATGGGCATGCGTTTGGAGATAATAGGTATAACCGTCACGATAGAGGTCGAACGGCAACTTGGCGGCTTGTTCAGGAGTCACGCTGCTCATGTCGCCCACATACTCAGGCGTTTCGCCATCGGCTTCCTTCTGTCGCGCTGCGCAAGCATCGGCGAGCCGTTGCTGCACTTGGGCTATCTGCGAGTCAAGGAATCCGTTACGACGCACCAATCCTGTGTTGAACATACTCAGTGTGGCCACCGCCTTGAAACGCTTGTCCGTCTGGACAGCTTTGAGCGTGTAACCGCCACCCCCGCAGATGCCAAGGATGCCAATTCGACTGGCATCTACACCAGGATATTGCGACAGGATGTCGGCGGCACGATGGATGTCTTCTATGCGATTAGCAGGCTTGTCGGTATTGCGCGGTTCTCCTTCGCTATCTCCTTGGTAGGCGGCATCGAATGCCAGGCAGATATAACCATTCTCAGCCATTCGTTGACTGTAGAGCCCTGCCACCTGTTCCTTTACACCCCCATTGGGATGAGCCACCACGAGGGCTGAATATTTCTTTGTCTCATCATAGCCTGCTGGAGTATATACATTAGCAGCAATCTTCAGTCCGTTCAGCTGATAATTGATGCGATGAACATTCACTTTTCCTTTTTCGTTTTTAGCCAGTGCATCATTGTATACCAAGCCAAAGGGATTGTTGTTGGGGCTTTTTACGGTAGCAAGGTCGATTTCGGTAAATGCTCTATTTTGTTTCATGTCTTTCTTTGTATTTGCTTGAACTACGCTGCAGGCAAACAGTGCTAGGCAGAGTATGGCTGATGTAATTATTTTCTTATTCATATTGCTAATCCTTCGAATTTACAATGTTCGAGCCGCCAAACACGCAGCTCATTTCCATCGAATTGAGAGTATGGTCAATCTGTATGGCATCTTCTTTCGTCAGACAGACATCTGCAGCACCAAGGTTTTCCTTTAGGCGGCAAAGTTTTCTCGATCCGGGTATTGGTACTATCCACGGACGCTTGGCTAACATCCATGCAAGCGATATCTGTGCCGGAGTGGCATGATACTTGTCGGCCATAGTATTGAGCAGCTGGAACAATGCTGCGTTCTTTGCAAAACTCTCTTTCTTGTATTGGGGCATTGCGGCACGGTAGTCTGTCGACGCATCAAACTCCGACAGTGCGTTGTAACAACCCGAAAGCAGTCCATTGGCAAGCGGTGAAAAAGCCACGAAGCCCACATCAAGTTCCTCGCATACAGGGAATAGACTCTCATGCCAGCGAGCCATCATCGAGTAGCGGTTTTGTATGGCTGTGACGTTGCACACCCTGTGGGCACGGCGCAGATACTTCTCATTGGCTTCCGAAATACCCCAATGCAGAATTTTTCCTTCCCGTATTAGTTCTGCCATTGTGTCGGCAACCACCTCGGGTGCGACTTTCGGGTCGATGCGGTGCTGATAGAAGAGATCAATGTGGTCGGTGCGCAGGCGGTGCAATGAGTTTTCCAAAGACAGACGAATCACCTGCGGACGTGAGTCTACCATCAAGTCGTGCCCTGTACCCGAAAACATTATGCCGCATTTGGTGGCTATCATCACCTTGTCGCGCCATGGAGCCAGCGCCTGGCCCAAGAGTTCTTCGTTGTGATGGGGTTCTGCAGGTGTGCCGTATATCTCAGCTGTATCGAAGAAGTTGTAGCCCATGTTTACGGCATCTCCCAGCAACCGCGTCATCTCCGTTTTGTCGGCAGCAGCACCGTAAGCATGGCTCATACCCATACAACCGAGACCAATTGGCGATACTCGTAGTCCACGCGTTCCTAATGTTCTTAGTTTCATTTCCTTTATATTGATTGTTTGTTGTTTGCCATGATTGGAGTGAGGAATGCGTCAAAAGCATTTCCCCATACAGCATCTGTGCCTCCTGTGCCATATCCGTGGGGGTAGTTCTGCAAAACGTGTGTCTCCACTTGACACCCTGCCTCGCACACAGCTTCGGAATTTTGTCGAAACTGTCTGTCAAAGACATCTCTTGTTCCCCAACAATAGAAAGCAGGCGGCCATAATCAGTGAATACGCTATCTGCCATCATATCGTGAATCAGACTCGTACGTGAATACAACACCGCGGAGTCACCTTTGTTGTTTTGCACAGAATCTTTTCCATCTCCGAGACTGACGTTTGCTCATATTCCGTTATGCCTTCGAAATGACTTGCCGTGAAAGCTGTTATCAATAGAGAGATCACGAAGAATCGTATCATAGAGTTAGCTCTCATCCGTTTGCCCATCACTCTACTTTATCATATTGATTTTCCTCAACCAGCTCTCCACGCCATTTGTACTACTTCCACTTACCCCAAATCCGGAAAGATGTGTAGAGTTTGGCGTAAGCAAGTTGATTTTCTGGATGGTTGCCTCACGACCTGTTGAAGCGTATGTGCAGAACGGGATAATGGTCTTACCCGAGAAGTTGTATGTCTCGCAGAATGTCGATATGATCATTGGAGCAGTTCCCCACCATACTGGGCAACCGATGAAAACGTAGTCGCAGCCGGAGAAGTCGGCAGTGGAATCCTTTAAGGTCGGACGGGCATTCGTGTTGAGCTCATTGCGAGCCACAGTGTAGGCCAAGGTCTGATAGTCGGTGGTATAAGCTGTGTCTGGCAGAATCTCGTAGAGGGTACCGCATGTAAGTTCTGCTATACGTTTAGCAATGATTTCTGTGTTTCCACTCCAACTGAAGTAAGCCACAAGAATCTTGCTACTGTCAGAAGGTGTTTCCGGATTGGCTAACATTTCCGGATTCTCTAACACTCGTCCGTTCTCATCATCATCTGAGCAGGCAGAAAATGCAAACATCGCTATTGCTACCGCAAAAAGCATTAATATCTTTTTCATGTTTGCGTAGTCATTTATTTGTTCAGTTCAACATTCATTTTCTTTTGCCACTCGTCATTGTCGGCTGCATCTGGCAGTGGATTGCTGCAAAAGCGGCGTGTCACTTCGATGTCGAACGGATAAATGCGCTTCTCCTTGTTGAGCGAACGCATCTGCTCCATTTCTTCGTTTGTGAGCGTAAGCTGCTTCACAGCATTGATATTCTCTTGAATATAGCCATGATCAGTAGCGCCAGGGATAACGGAGTGACCTTCTTGAATATGCCAGCGGATGATTACTTGTGCCGGTGTGCAAGCGTGAGTTTCGGCTAGGCTCTTTATAACGGAGTCTTGGAACAAGGCTCCATGAGAAACTGCACCACCCAGCGGATACCAGCATTCCGTCACGATACCGCGCTCCTTGGCCAATAGTTTTTCTGCAATGCGCTGTGCATAAGGATGGCATTCCATCTGCAAAATAGCAGGCTTAATATCTGTACTGTCGACACACCAGCGGTAGATATCCTCTGCACCTTTAACTTCGAAATTGGAAAGACCGAGTGCACGGATTTTGCCTTGCTTCGCGGCTTTCTCCATATTAGCCCAGCCTGCTTTTATGTCGCCTACGGGCTGGTGCAGATACACCAAGTCAACGTAGTCCAATTTCAGTCGCTGCAGCATCTTGTCAATAGCCGTAGAATCGGCATATTCCGTAGGCCACAGTTTGGAGGTAATCCATATTTCCTCACGCTTCACACCACTCTCCTTGACAAATTCGTTTACTGCCTCACCCACTCCCTGCTCATCCATATAGGCATGGGCAGTGTCAATGTGGCGATAACCCAAGCGCAAGGCGGTGAGCACCGCGTCTTTACATGTGGCATTGTCTGGCACGTTGAAAGTGCCGAGTCCGAAACGTGGCATCCACACGCCGTTGTTAAGCTGCACGTAGGGAATACCGTCTACTAATTTCTGGGTTGCGTTTGCTGTTGTTGTCATAATCAGTCCAAACAATAGTGTTAATAATAATCTCATAGTTTTCTATTTTTTTATGTATTTCTTTCCGTTCTCTATCACGATACCATGACCGTTTGAAAAACTGCCGTCTATAGAATATGCCTTGCTTTGTATTGTGTGTTTCTGCCCCGACTTTGACTGTTCGATGCCTGCTGTATCCTCTGCAGGGAAGAAGAAAGGCAGTGCGTTGTAGACGTATTCCACAGATGGGCTAAACTCATGCCGGGCACCGTTTTTCTCGTGGAATGTCATGTGGTCGAGTCCGAAGATGTCTGTCAACCGTGCCATACCACGCACTTGTAGTAGTATCTCGCTATATGCAGAATCGCTTGTGCCACTTGCCGCCCAAATGTAGAAGTCAGCTGCGTAAGGTGACTGTCGCACTATATCTGCCAGATAGTTGGCAGTATCTTCGGGACGATTCATACCAGCGAAGGCTCCGAGCGACCAGCAGTCGCCACTCATAGGCATATAATACTTGAAAGCAGAGAACGTTTCGGCCAAAGCATACCACGTTGTTACTCCTCCCATGGAGAAACCACCGATGGCTCTATGACTTCGCGAGGCCTCTATTCCTTCAGCATCAGTCGATCTGAGATAGGTGCGATATCGAGTTTCAAGCAGCGGAATAAGGTCGTTCACCAACTCTGTGGGCAAAGCACGGCAGTAAGTGTCAGCATCTACATAGTTGGCTGTAGGCTCCCCGTAGTTATAGCTTGGCGACACCACTATAGTTGGGGCGCAGTCTCCGTTTTCCATCATATGGTCAAGCACCTTACGCTGCAGTCCAGCGATCTCCACAAAGGTGGTAGCGGCAGTACCGTAATGTCCATGTACGAGATAGATGACATTGTAGCGTGTATCAACGTTTTCATCATACCCATACGGCAGATAGACATAAGCAGTGTTGGTGCGTGGGCGGTCTGTACCTTCGGCATAGTCGTGAGTATCGTAATCAATACGCTCCACACGTCCCTGATGTTCCGCTTCTTCTGCGTAGAACGAAGGATAACTCTGTGTTTTGCTTATCAGCCTCGTGTATTCCGCTGTTACCTTTGTGGAATCTTGCGCACCAGAATCTCTCACATCGTCGTTTGCCGAGCATGACATAATACCCACGAAAAGGACGGCAATTGCTATAGAACTACTTTTCACCGGCATAATTTTGATTTTTATTTCAGTTTCTCTCTCAGCATCTTTGCCTCTTTCTTGCTGGTAGCCATGCCTTCATAGGAAAATCCGTACATTCCGGCAAACCGACTCATGGTGTATTCGCCATCATCGATCATCATTTTGGTTGGGGCAGCCCCTTGGTATAGGAAGAAGAACTTTTTGCCACAAAATGAATTGGGTTCTATCATACCATAGAAACGTTCGATAAACGTGCGAACGGAAGCACAGATATTGTGCCAGTAGACAGGTGAACCCATCACAACGACATCTGCCTGGCGCATCTTTTTTACAACTTCATCAAATTGGTCGCCCTCGAGAGTCTGTCCATAGAAATTGATGCGGTAGTCGGTAAGCATGA
>CAVCAW010000099.1:0-7092 GCA_963600315.1 Bacteroidaceae bacterium
CTTTGAGGGGGTAGTGACAATTGTGTCGTGGGAGTTCGAGTCTCCTCCTCTTCACGCTGTTTCATTCCGTTCTTTCTGCAAGAGTTACTTAGGAAGGACATCTTCAGTACCAGTGTGACCGTCGGTAGTTTCACGTTATGCGGAAATAGCTCAGTTGGTAGAGCACAACCTTGCCAAGGTTGGGGTCGCGAGTTCGAGTCTCGTTTTCCGCTCCATAATGGAGATCAAATGGTGGCATTACCCATTTGGTCTTTTTTTATTTAACATAGTATTGAATATATTATTATGAATCTGTATGTAAGATTCTATGATGGTGAAGCTATCGTTTCTTCTGTAGAAGAGCTAATTGAGAATCTAAAAGATTTTGGCGTACCTCAATCTTTGTTTGACGACGATTTCGTAGAGGAGATATACGATTTTGTTAATTCCAAAGTCGTTCACCCACGACGTTTTAGGGTTACACCTAGACAATATTTTATTCTAATCAAAACAAATGTCTCTACACTAGACGAGTTTAAGTCGAATGCAAAAAATACGACCGAGAGCCTTGTCGTTCACAAAGTTGATAAGGTCAGCTTACTCAACGAAGTTAACCCTGGTTGGTATGAGGGTGCGATTACGTTCAAAAGGGTTGTCTATTCTTCACGATTAAATAGGTTTCAGTACAAAGACACTATGTTTAAGGCGAGAGTGAAGGCCCAGAGCGCTATTGATTGCTACAACCGCATAGTAGAACATCTTCAGAATCGTCAGGAAGTAGATGCGCGTAGCCAATTCCCATCGGCAAAAGGTCGGAATTTTAGTTATACATTCATCGGAGAAAACCTCAATTCATAATTTCTTGTTTATCGATTACTTTGTTTGGCAGATACAACAAAAAAACTGATATACAAGATTTAGCGGCTCCCCTATGTTTTAGGCATACAATTCGGATACTGATAAATCAACAAACCAAATTCTGGCAAAATGGAAATGAGATGTTCCATGATGCGTGATGAGATTTGTTCATAAGCGACAAATTCGGTAATATCAAGATAAAACCAAAGCTGGACTGATAATCCATGTTCAGTCACGTCTTGCTCACGAACCATAATCCAGTCATCTACACTCACGTTGGGATGATTACGCAAATAATCTTCGATATAAGAACGAAAGAGCGACAAGTTTGTTTTAGTATGACTTGAATCTACAAAATGTATTGTATGCGCATCTATCGGTATGTTTCGCACTACTCTCCGTTTACCTTTTTCATGCATACATCCCCAGTTTTGAAACGACTCAGATACAAGAGAATAGGACGGAATCATTGAAACCGAGTTATCAAAATTCCTTACTTTTATAGTTGTAAGACTAACCTCCTCCACTACACCATTGACATTCTTTGGTGCAATGACAATCCAATCCTTTTTCTTTATCATCTTGTTGCTCGAAATCTGTATTGATGCAACCAAACCAAGAATACTATCCTTGAAAATTAACAATAATACCGTAGCTACAGCTCCAAGACCTGCAAATACTGTAAGTGGATTTTTATTTGCCAAATTTGCGATTACCGTTATTCCACCAATCACATATACCAGCAATTTAAGAAACTGGAGAATACCTTCAAGGTGATAGTCGGCTAGATGTTTGCTCTGGTTAGCGTAGTCTCTGGCATTATTAAGCGTAGTAGTTACAACCCACACAAATGTAAATGTAAGAAAAGCTTCTGACAGATGCGAAACCAAACCGTAAATAAAAGATGGATTAGCTACACTGCTGACGCATTGCGGTAACAACACAACAAACATAAGTGCTGATATTGTCAGGCAAAGCGTTTTCAAGAATTTTCTATTCAAAAAGAAATCATCAAGTCTATTTGGTGTTCTTTTGATGATTGAGTGAACAACAGGAATTGCAATCACCTTACAAAGTTCATAGACCAAGAAGCATGCAAATCCAAGTAAAAAAGCAAGTACCACGAATGAGCAAGTAGAAACACCTGCTACTCCCAAATGTGCCGAGAGTAGCAGGTGTTCAATGACGTTATGAACGTTTTCTATCATCAACGATAAAGGCTTTGCTTAGTTTGCACTTGTAAATTCTTCAAGGAAACGTTTATCATTTTCAGAGAACAGTCTAAGATCCTTAACCTGATATTTAAGGTTTGTTATGCGTTCCACGCCCATTCCAAATGCATATCCAGTGTACTTAGTTGAATCAATGCCATTGGCTTCAAGAACTGCAGGATCAACCATGCCACAGCCAAGTATTTCAACCCAACCGGTATTCTTACAGAAAGCACAACCTTCGCCACCACAAATATTACAACTTATATCCATTTCAGCCGACGGCTCAGTAAAGGGGAAATAG
This sequence comes from Bacteroidaceae bacterium, assembly GCA_963600315.1. GTDB lineage: Bacteria > Bacteroidota > Bacteroidia > Bacteroidales > Bacteroidaceae > UBA6382. The sequence goes on from CAVCAW010000099.1 coordinate 2,353, forward strand.
CTAGGCCTCAAACGTATTTTTGTGTCTTTGCCAAACATCTCTTGCGCAAAAAGTAACAACACCTGCTTAAGATCAGTAAACGAAACATTTTCGTCAATATACAAACCTTCTACTTGATGAAAGAAACAATGTGCTCGAGCACTGATTGTTTCATTGCGATATACGCGACCAGGACATATTACGCGAATAGGAGGCTGCTGTTTCTCCATCACACGGCTCTGTACAGAACTTGTATGAGTCCGCAAAATAATATCTGGATGAGATTCTATAAAGAACGTATCTTGCATATCTCTAGCTGGATGGTCTTCTGGGAAATTCATGGATGAGAACACATGCCAATCGTCTTCAATTTCAGGACCATCAGCGAGACAAAACCCAAGGCGGGTAAATATATCAATTATTTCACCTTTAACTATGCTGAGAGGATGTCTTGTACCCAGAGGTGTAGGGTAGGAAGTGCGCGTCAAATCAAGAATTTCAGAGTCGCTAGACTTTTCTTGTAAATTCTCTCGCAGTTCGTTGATACGATTTTGAGCAATGGTTTTCAATTCATTGATCGCAATACCAAGTTCTCTCTTACGCTCTGATGCGACTGTACGAAACTCTGCCATCAATTGTGGCACCAATCCTTTCTTGCTGATATACTTAATACGCAACTCTTCAAGTTGCTCAAGACTGTCAGCATTTAGCTGTTTAACTTCTTCGAGGAGGGCTGATATGTTGTCTAATAAAGCCATTGTTTTTATAAAGATGATTGTTTAATGCAAAGTTAGTGCTTTTTTCTATACCATTATTTGTTGTTATCAGAGTTTTTTGCATTCAAGTTCTTCTTAAAAATGTGAGAAGCGTAATTATACCCTCCCAATTTAAACATTGTAGTGTCAATGGCCATGCGCTCGCAAAAGTTTTCAAAATCCTTATTGCTTTCAAAACTCCATGCAGTTTCGGCTACAGCCATCAGACGTGGAATGGCAAGATATTCAAGATATGAATTGTCGCTTACCCATTCAGTCCAAAATGTAGCTTGTATACCTTTATAATAGTGTTTCAAGCTATCTGGGACAGAAGAAGGTACGGGGCGGTATTTATAACACCGCTCAACAGTGTCGTCTCCATTGCCTGCACCAAGTGGTTCTCCTGGATCTTGAGATTGACGCCGGTTTATATAGTAGCTACCCGTATTAGTGTGATATTCGGTTACTATGACAGGTAATTTCATCCTTGCCGCAATAAGAGCTCCTTGCTGGCATGGATTCCATGACATAACCGTGGCACCAGTTGTACTTATAAGTTCTAAGTCAGCACCTTGCGCAGTAACACTTTCATTCCAAACAACGAGGCTTTTGCCCATTGTAGCAACGTAGTCGCTCATCTGCTTAATAAAACGACTTTGGAGTTGACGAAAGGAGCGTAGCCCTAAATCCGCAAATAGGTTCTTACACAATGTATTATTTTCCCACGCACTAGTCGGACATTCATCACCGCCAATATGAATCAATTGTGAAGGAAAAAGCTGACAAATCTCAGTTAGTATGTTTTTGGCAAACGTTACGGATAAAGTGTCGCCAACATTAAGGACATCCTCCCAGACACCTCCCTGATATGTCTGTACATTATGTGGTCCTAAAGGAGTGCAACTATATTGAGGATAAGCAGCCATTGCTGCTGAGAAATGCCCTGGCATATCAATTTCCGGAATAACTTCAATATGAAGTTCTCTGGCGTAGTTCACTATGTCTGACACTTGTTCTTGTGTATAATAGAGAGGACCATACTGCTCATTGAGCCACCACACACCGTTCTTCATGTCGTTCATACGGCAATTTTGACTTTTGGAACCTATAGTAACCAAGCGGGGATATTGTTTAATTTCTATACGCCAACCTTGATCATCAGTAAGGTGCCAGTGAAATCGATTCATTTTATATACTGCCATAAGCCGTAGCAGTCGTTTAATTTCATCTACATCGAAAAAATGTCGGCTTACATCTAGCATAAACCCGCGGTACTCGAAACGAGGTTCATCAGTTATAGAGAGAGCTGGTAGAGTAAGGCTATGTATTGTAGTGTCGCGTATTCCTATTGATATATTTGGTGGTAATAAACGTTTTATAGTCTGAAACGCATAGAAAAGCCCAGCTTTAGATGAAGCCCGAATAACAGCTTTGCGAGGGTCAACAACTAGCCTATACCCCTCGTTAGGGCAAGAAGAATCATAAATCAGTCGTAATTGTCCTTTACCATTGGAAGAAATCGCAACGTGAGCAGATGTGGTAGAATTGATTGATTGTACAAACTTGCTTACTTCGCATGAGAAAGAATCTGGCATATTTTTCAAATCAACACAAAAGTTATTTGACAAATGAAGCATGCCATGCCCCATGGTTATATGCTGTGGCATAGGGGTGATATTTACAACAGCTGCATATGCTTGATATCTGAAAATCGAGACTATAGCTAATATAAGGACACTAACTATTGTATGGTATTTCTGAGTCATTTGCATTCATTTCTTCTAAGTTCATAAAAATGGTTGCGCCTTCAAAATTAAAAAAATTCCGGAGGCGCAACACACATATTTTATTAATCAGCGGGATTTTCCAGAAGCAACATTATAAAATATATTGTGAAGATATGCTTTGATTGCTCTCGATACGTTTGATGGTTTCTGCAAACAGTGCTGCCACAGAAAGCTGTTTTACCTTAGAGCAGCTACCCTTATAAGGTATAGAGTCTGTAAACACCATCTCTACCAATGGAGAGTTCTCTATACGTTCGTCTGCAGGACCGCTCATAATACAATGACTAGCTATAGCTCGAACAGAATTTGCGCCTTGATCCTTGAGCAATTGAGCAGCCTTAGTGATTGATCCTGCCGTATCTACCATATCATCTACGATAACAATATCGTAGCCTTTAACATCACCGATAACTTGCATGGTAGCAACCTCGTTGGCTTTAACTCTTGACTTGTTACACATTACCATTGGGCAGCCGAAATATTTAGCATAGGCACTAGCACGTTTGCTTCCACCAACGTCAGGTGATGCTATACAAAGATTTGGTAGCTTAAGGTTTTCTATATAGGGAATCATTATCGACGATGCATACAGATGATTGACTGGTACATCAAAGAATCCTTGCTCTTGATCTGCATGAAGATCCATAGTGACAATTGATGTAATTCCAGCAACGCTAAGAAGATCTGCAACGAGCTTAGCAGCAATGCTTACACGCGGCTTGCTCTTACGGTCTTGTCGTGCCCAACCAAAATACGGAATTACCGCACTTATAGTATGGGCACTTGCCCGTTTAGCCGCATCAATCATAAGTAGGAGTTCCATAAGATTGTCAGCAGACGGGAATGTTGACTGAACTAAAAAAACATCCTTACCACGGATGCTTTCTTCAAAACAAATTTCAAACTCGCCATCTGCGAAACGTGTAACTTGCATTTTGCCCATGGGCATGCCGAGTTGCTGGCATATTTTCTCTGTAAGATAGCTTGTGCATGTACCAGAGAATACCATAAACGGATTTTTGAATTCTGACATTGTGTTGTGTATATCAGTTATTTAGATTTATTGATGTCAATAACGTCCTAGATTTGAGTGCAAAATTAGCAAAAAAAGGCTAGCCTTCACACCAATCCGAGGAGAAAATGCCATAAAAGGGGCTTCTTGCAACTATGCATATATACTGCACCTATATTTTTTTGTACCAACAACGGCGCGGTTTAATGTAATTAGGTCCAAGGTCCTTCCATTGCAAAATTTCCTTGGTATTAGTCTCAAGCTGAGGGCATGTTTCAGCATATTTGAAGCCATATTTACGACAGGCATACAGCAAATGTTCAAACAAGAGGCTATTAACTCCTTTGCCCTGATAATCTGGTCTAACTCCAATGAGGAGAAGCTCCATCGTATCCTCATGACGCCATTTGAGTGAGCGTAGCAAGTAATACCACCCCAAAGGAAGGATTTTGCCTTTGCTCTTGCATAATGCATCTGAAAGCCCAGGCAAAGTTATTGCGACCGCTACAATTTCACCAAGTCCATTCAAAACCACTGGCATCATCGCAGAATCAAGGATTGGTACGTATTGTGACAGAAAAAAGTCAATCTGATTTTCATCAAATGGAGTAAATCCAAACAAGGGGGCATATGCTAGGTTCAACAAGTGAAATACTTCATGTCCTTTCGTACCGTACATTTGACATTTTTTTAGTGTAGTCACCTGCAAATCCAACTTTTTTCGTATTATCTGCGCCACCTTATGAAATCGTTGAGGCAGTTCTTTTGGGAAATCAATTTTAATTTGTATCCAGTCTGCTTCTTTACAGAATCCGAGCGCCTCCATGTGCGCCTTATAATAGGGATAATTATATATTGTAGTCATTGACCCGCGAAGATGATAATCGCCGATAAGCATGCCTTCCTTGTCATAATCAGTAAATCCCATTGGACCTTGAATAGATGTCATACCTTGTTCTTTTCCCCATTTCGCTACTGCTTCAATCAAGGCTTTGCTAACATCTACATCATCAACAAAGTCGATATATCCAAATCTCACATTTTCTGTATGCCAAATGGAATTGGCTCGTGGATTTATTATCCCGATAATCCTACCTACGACATTATCGCCGTTAAAAGCTAGAAAAATTTTATATCGACAAAATTTCAATGCTGGATTTTTGTTCGGGTTGAGCATGTTAAGAACATCTTGGCGAAACTCTGGAAC
>CAVCAW010000100.1:0-6473 GCA_963600315.1 Bacteroidaceae bacterium
GCTGTAAAGCGGCCGTTTAGCTCATCTATACTGTCTTGCGATGCTGTAGCGAAGCCTTGCTTCGTCCCGCTTTGTTGTGAGCTTTCACCAGTGTAAAGGCTGTTCAAAAATTCTCGGTCGGTTTTCATTGCAGCATATATACTGTCTTTATCTTTCTGCAATTCTACTATCTCATCATCAGATAGCTCACCATCCTCCATGTACGTTGCCCATTTCTCGTATAGCTTCTTTATCATTGAGTCATACTTGTTAGTCATCAACGCTTCAGCAATACTATCAATGAGCATTTGATTGAAGTTCTCGGTAAAGTCAGCTGCGGACATTTCCATATCCGTAAGGCATTCTTTAAACTCATCTCTCAAGCTATCAAAAGAGTAACTTGTCAACTTCTCATAGTAGGCTTCTTCAAGCTCCTCGCGCTGCTTAGCGTATTCAATATACTCATCCATAAACTTAGCGGCATCTTTATATCCATCATCTGCATAGTCTTTAATCTTACCATACAAATCTGGGGCATCAGTTGCTATCTTGCGCATTTCTTCGGCCGTTAAGTTCCAAAAGTCGCTTGCACTATTCACACTCTTGCCAACAATTGCGCTGATGCGCTTCCATTCACTACTACTCATCGCTGCATCAATCTTAGCGTTTGAAGAATGTGTACCTCCGATGCCGAGCACGCCATTGCTATACGCAGCTCCACTTCGTCTCATCTCCTCCTGAGAGTTGCGTTCAGCCTCATCAAGGAGTCGTTTTTGATGCTCATAGACATCTGTAACGTCAGTCATTGCTGTGTCATCTAACTTATCCGTAAGCTCCTCAATAGCATATTGCAAAGCCTCATTTGTTGCAGTGAGTAGTTCAATATCTCTCTCTAGGTTCTTGTCGCTGTCTCCACTACCAATCCACGATGAAAAGCCACCCCACGTAAGGGCATCGAAAATCTTGCCTACACCAGTGAGTAAACTTTCACCTATAGACTTAAACAAATCTCCACTAAGAACATCGCTAACAATACCGCTAACGGCATTAAACACTGCGTCAAGAAGACCGCTAATTACTACGGAGATGCCGTCTTTGAACATATCAATGATAGACACAATCCAGCCTACGACGGGAACATCTTCTAGAGAATCAGCGATCTTGCCAAACGCTTCACCGAGTTTGCCACCTATGTTTTGTGCGCCCTTGCCAAATTGGATAAGCCCTTCATAAGCACCATTAAGACTTCCAGAGGACAGCTTTTGCAGACCATTTAGCACGTTACTCATGCTTGTCTTGAGGGTGTTAGATGTATCCGTAATGGACTGTTGAGCATTATTTACTATACCCTGCAGAGTTTCCACGTTCTTTGCAGCTGTATCTGCATTAACTTGTGCGGTATCAACAGCTGCTTTAGCTGCTTTCTGCTGCTCATCTGTGCCATTGTTTAGGGTCTCAATATAACCATCCTGTGCCCTCTGTAATTCGGAATATCTATCGGCATAATCCTTTTGCGCATCACTTAGTTTTTTCATTGCCTTTTGGTAAGCCGTGATTTCTGCACCTAAACTCTTAAAGCTAACATTGTTTGCACCGCCCAACGATTGTTCCATCTGCTGTATGGCTTCGATGAGGGCTTTTTGGCTTGCTTGGTCTGAGTTCTTGAATTGATCCGTTTTAATATATTGTTTCGCACTCTCCAATGAGGGAGCAATAACATCCTTGAACATTCCGCCAAACTCACCGAATACGGTCGACCAATCAATATTGGCTTTGAGTTCCTGCGCTTCGACGTTCGACAGCTTCGAGTCACGTTCCTTTTGGAGCGAGAGTCGTTCGCCCTCCGTCTGCGCATCCTTGATTTTTTGTGCATATTCTTCGGCTATTGCTAATTTCTGCTGCTGATAAGTGCCGTAGTTCTGCAAGTAGTCTCGCATGCTTTCGAACTCCTCCTTAGTTAAGTCATTGCGTGCACGCTTCTGCTTCTCCTCCAGCTGTTGCGCAAAAATCTCATATTGATTCTTAATCTTGTCAATCTCCGTTTGATCTATGTCTGCATCCGTGAAATTCTTCCTTACATAGTCTTTATTTCTCGTTGCTTTCGTATTCTCAACCGCATCAAAGTATTGCTTTTGTCTCTGTATCTCAGCCTTGATAGCAGACTCTTGTTGATCTTGTAGTTGATCTTGTTCTTTCTGTTGGTCGAGCGCTAATTGTTTGCGTCTTTTAGTGGCCGCATCAAGTTCAAGATTAATATTCAGCTGTTCCTCTTGTTGCTGCATATCACGTTGCATTTGCTCGCGAGACCGTGCACTCTCTTGCAGTATCTTTTGCACGTCTTGTTCTGCCTTTTGTATCTTCGTAGCTCGTTCGGCTGCTGACTCTTTACTATCCTTCGTCTTGCTATCTGAGTCAAACTTTTTTTGTTGCGTTTTAAGCCGGCTTTGCAATGTAAGCAACCTCTTTTCGTCTGACGAGCCATCTTCTGCAACTTGCAATGCAGTATTTACCTCTTTCAGCATATCTGCAACACCTTTACGGGTTTTCATAGCAGTTACCATGCGGCTCTCAAGCTCATTTTGAGCCTTAGCGATATTGCTATTGCTGGTTAAGGTAGTGCTTCCGAACAATGCAGATGACGATTGATTATCTATATCCAGACCAAGTTTTGGCATTTTGTAGGTCGGTGTCTGGAACTGTAGCCCCGCCACTCCATTACTCTTCCCGTTGAGATAAAGCATATTGTTAATGAGCGCATTTGTTTGATTGATAGCATCATCCAACGATGACGTATTAATACTTGGTGCGACAGTGATACCTCCTAATAATTGAAGATTCTCCTTGGTTGTGGTGATCTGCTCGTCGGCATTATAGGCTGCATTAAACAATTCATCAAATGACATAGTTGTTACATCTACTGCTTCCGCTTCTTCACCTGCGGCATCGGTATTATTACGGATTGCATTAGCGAGTTTATCACGAGCGTTGGCGAGGTCTTCTGTGTCATCGGCCGCCGCTCTGATATACTCGGATAGGTTGATATCTGTTAATTGAAGTCCTTTTAGTCCGATTTCTTCAAGTGCCTTTTCAATCTTCGATGATAGTTCCCATACGGCCTTTTGTCGGTCGCTATCATCAATCAACCCATCATACTCAGCAGACAATTTGCGAATATCACTAATTTCTGCATCAATCATTGCGTTAACAATCTTCGTTGCTTCATCCGCTCTATCTTGAAATTCGTTAGCATCCCAGTCGTCTAAATAGCCAGAGTTTCTCCATTCAGCTCCTTGGAAAGCTTCTATGATAGCTTTGTGGTATTTCTCCATTCTACCTTCTATAGCATCATCGTATGAAGATATGAGATTTGCATTCATGCGCTCTTCGCCTTCTTCTTTGATAAGACGGGTGGCTTCTTCGCGCATTTCGTTTAGTTGTTCTAGCTTGTCACGCTCCTCATCAATCTTGAGACCATATTCTTCATAGACCTTGCATAGCTCGGTTACAGCACTTTCATGCGTCTTGCTTGTTGGTCGTGTATTATTGATAACTGCCCAAAGAGTGTCAATGCTTCGAACAGTCTTTTCCGCGCTCTCTCCAAATTTGGTAGATACATTAGATATGTCATCTCCAGCGCTTTCAAAAGCGCTGGAAGTAGTCATGACCGCTCCGGCAACAAGGGTAAGCCCCATTACGATAATACCAACGGGGTTTGTGGCCCATGCTGTTTTAAGCGCTTTCATGGCTTTTGTTAATCCATTTGTGCAGACAGTAAGAAGCGTTGTTGCTGCACCATTCGTTTTCTTCGCGATAGTGTCACGCTGAGTCGTGAGGGTGTTTACCGCTTGAGCTGTGGTAGCGGCCTTTGTTTTGGCGGCGGCCTCTATTTGTGTTGCTGCGTCAAGTTTTGTTTGAGCAGCGTGCATTTTAGTCACAAGTACGTCTTTTTCTTTCTGCAAGGTTTCGGCTGTTTGCAGCGCATAAAGCCCCTCCATCGCAAATATTTCCTCTTCCTTGGCTTGTACCTCTGCCTGCGCCTTTTGGTATGCGAGTTGAGCACTCATCCGCTTAGTTGTAGCTGCACTTGCTTCCGCTTCTGCTTCAATAGCTGTCATCTTTGCACTCTCTATCTTGGCTGCAAGTTCCAAACGTAACGCTTGCACCTCCTGCGCACGGGCAGACGACATCGTGCCTTTGGAAACGGCTGATTGCAGGTCTGCATCAATCTCCATTGTTTTCTCTGCTACGACTGCCTTTAATTGGCTTATCTCATAGCTGTATGCAGAATTGGTATAAGCCGTAACTGCCATGAGAGTAGCCTTATACACTCCGTATGATGCTACGAGTGTGCCGAGAGCCGTTGCAACTGTCTCATAGTTTTCTACTAGTGTAGATACACTACTGAGAGTACTATTTATCACACCTTCGTTATTTTGTCCAATCTCATTGAACATCATATCGAAAGCGTCCTCAATGTTAGCGATTTGTCCCGAAATGGTTTGGCTCTGCTTGTCCATAAGCCCACCGAACATACCGCCCTCGTTGGTCAGGTCTTCGATTACTTTCTGAATTTCGGGGAAGCCGACCTTGCCTTCTTCGACAAGGTCTTTCACCTTGTTCTCTGCCACTCCGAACTGCTTTGCAAGCTCCCCAATCAAAGGGATACCACGACCGACAAACTGGTTGAAGTCCTGCGTATACAAGCGTCCCTGCGTCATTGTCGTACCGTAGAGATAAACCATATCACCGAGTGGAATAGAAAGCCCTGCTGCAATGTCGCCCAACCGTATCAGTGTCTCGTTCACTTTATCTGCTTCAAGACCATAAGCGAGCAACTGCTTTGCGCCACTTGTCACCTGCATGAGGTCGAATGGTGTTGTAGCTGCAGTCTGGACCATCTGAGCCATGAGGGCTTCGGCTTTCGTCTTAGATTGAAGCATGGTTTCCATTGCTACTTGTAGCTTTTGAAACTCGCCTCGTACATTAGCAACTTTATTCGCAAACTCACTCAATGAGTATGCTGCGCCAATTTGAGTAAGCGAATTACCAATGCCGCCGATGGCATCATCCATACGTGCGCCATCGGCTTCTACATTATCCGCTAATTGTTCAAATGCACGTTGCGAATTAGCTATTTGCTGTTTCAGCTTTGTGTCATCAATTTCGAAGCTGAAACTAATTCTGCCCTCATCGTTGTTCATACGAATACTTCTTTGTCGTTGTTACTAAAATTGCCAGGGTTGTTGGCGTCAAGTTTATCGTCCCACTCATCCTTTTCATCGTCATAGTACGGTGTGGCTTTGGTGTAAAGCACAAGGTTCTCGTGGCTGATTTCGTAAAGGACATAGTCGGGAGTGGTGTTGAGGTTTTTTGCCCAACCGAGAACTAAACCCCAGATGCTGTCTCCACTTCCTTTGTCTTTCTTAGTAGATTTACCTCTGACAGGGAAGTGGTAAGCACGAAAAAATCTCCAAATTGAGACTCTCCAAGACGCTTTACAATGATATTGTTGAGTGTCTGCGTGGTTACCTCATCAAGCAGCTTTTCGGCCAAGAAATCGGCTTCTAATACATCTACTGATTTCGTCATGGTGTCAGTAACCATGCAGAACTTTCTCCATGACCAGCGCTTGCGTCGTGCTATTTTTGTTTCACTTACTTTGCGTTGTTCTTTGATACGCTTAGCACCAAGAATTAGCGTTGCCGCAATCTTGCCTATAACTGACAAGTCCTTTGCAGTGCAAAGGACTTCATACAAAGCATTCTTAGTGTTCTTGTCAACTATTGGCATTGTTGAAACGAGTTCAGATATAAGAATGAGTGTGCCCGTTGTAGGAGGGGCAATGGGGTAATCATTACCCTCAATCGTTATAACGTCAGTTGCCTTTTCCAAGATGGCGTCAGCAACTTTCTTTTCTAATGTCTCCATATTGATGCGTAATTATCAATAATAGTAATAGATAGGGTAGCAGGGCTTGAACCTGCACCTCATCCACGCGGATGCGCTCTAGCATTAAGCTATACCCCTTGCGACAGGAAAGGAAAAAATGCAACCTTAAGCCTTGGTGAAGAGAGAGTACCAATATCCAGCATCGCCCTTGAGAATATCAAAGTCGATATCCGCATAGTTACCGTCCTCTTCACTCCAACCGGGTTTGTAGGTGATGTTCACTTTAGGTGCTTTGAGACCTCTCGCTCCAGTGTTCTTTGGAGTGATTTTCAGTGACCAATCGCCGTCAACGATATGGGTATTCACCTTAAAATCTCCTTTGTCGCTTCCTTCGGTGGAAACCACCTCACCGATGCCGAGAAGAGTGAGCAGCTCATTTGTTGGCTCAATAACACGAGTGGTGGCTGTATAGCCGCCTTCTTGTGTTTCTTTTGCGACTGTTTCGCCGCCGGTGGCCTTCATCTCAAGCGATTCGCCATCGGATGGCTCTAAAGTTGATGACTTATCCTTAATCGTACCGATATCAGAAAGGTCAGTAGCCATAG
>CAVCAW010000100.1:6533-7002 GCA_963600315.1 Bacteroidaceae bacterium
TGGACCATGCCATAATGATTTTCTTTGTAGCCATAGTTGTAATAAATTAAAATGATTTACGTCTATATGTCAATCGCACATTGATGAAATATTGCTCAATGCCTTCAGCTGGATAACACTTCGGTGTCTCGTCTTTCTCTATAAGATATTCTGCATCCTCCAAAGATGTTAGTAAGCTGTTGACTTTCTCTTCCAATAGGTCAATGCGAGCAATGTTTGGAACGAGTTCGCCGTCGCCTAATGGAGACTTGATATTAGGAATATAGATATGTACGAGGACGATGCCAGACTGTTCTTGGCCGTCAATTCCTGTAAGGAACTTCACAACAATATCCTCAGTCGTGGCATTCTTGGGTCTCATTCCATCACGATACACCGCACCATTAATACTGGCTTTCAACTCACTATCACGAATAATGCGATATATATCCCTTTCTATCTGCTTCTCTGTTTTTTCCATTACTTACTT
>CAVCAW010000101.1:0-6971 GCA_963600315.1 Bacteroidaceae bacterium
GAAATGCATGTTCTCCGATTTCGGTGACACTATCGGGAATTTCAATTGAGGTCAAGCCTCTGCAACAATAAAATGCTCCCTCTCCGATTTCGGTGACACTATCGGGAATTTCAATCGAGGTCAAGCCTTTGCAATCACGGAATGCACTCGCTCCGATTTCGGTGACACCATCGGGAATTTCAATTGAGGTCAAGCCACGGCACAGCCAGAATGCTCCCGCTCCGATTTCGGTGACACTATCGGGAATTTCAATTGATTTCAAGCCACTGCACCGCCAGAATGCATCCTCTCCGATTTTGGTGACACCATCAGGGATTCTTATTGAGGTCAAGCCTTCGCAACCATAAAATGCACTCGCTCCGATTTCTGTGACGCCATCGGGAATCACGATTTCTCCATTCGCATTGCTTGAACATTTCGTAACTCTACCGCCCTCTATCGTTAGCCAATTCCGTCCATTATTTGTTGTAGTTTTTCTTCCAAACAAAATTTTGTGAAGGGTCGAGTATGTTTCACTCTCATCGTCTGTGTATACAGGATTCAAGTCTTCTATGTAAGACTTCACGTCTTTGCCATTTGCATTAATCAAACCGAATTTTGAGCAATAGTGCGACATCCAGGCTTTGGGATTTTTGCAATTCTCAAACATATATGCACCGAAACCATATGATACGGTAGAGCCAATGCCAAATTGTTTCTTCTTAACAGCACGAAGTTCTGCTTTGAATATGTCCTCAAATTCAGGGTTCTGCGCAAGTGCTTTCTTAACAGATGCAAGATAGGATAACGTACTGAATTCTACCATTGCTTCATCTATTTCCTCGACTCTACCAGGGGATTGAACCCGAGTCGATTTGTGATAGAAAGCATGGAACAACTCGTGTACTAAAGTGTAAAAAAATGCAGTGTCAACACCTCCATGATGACAGATTGTGTCAAAGTACAGTTTGATACAATCTTTAGCAGGAATATACTCTCCTAATGTAACAATAGATTGTTCAAATGTGGTTCCGTTTTTTCCTAATAAATCATCTAAATGTAAATAGTCTGAATACGGTTCTCCCATTTGGCATTCCAACATATTCAAATAATCAATATCTTCTTTAGGCAATGAAGGACCATGCAGGGTGTGAAGTCTCTCACTTTCTTCATAATAAAATTTTCTTGCCTCTTTGCTTTTCTGCAAATAAGAGTCACGCTTTTTTCTGATCGTCTCCAGTCTGTTCGGTGAAATCTGCAGATGTATAGTTTCCGTTCTCAGTGGAGTCTTTTCTTTCTCAATAACTATCCGTGTAGTTCCCAAAGGTTTTGTTATTTGAGAGATGTCGAAAACCAATGACTTCGTTATTGGGAGTTTGAAACTCTCAAGTACTCCAATCAAATCCAGCGTTTGTTGAGTCAACAATTCTTTATTTTCTATGTCCATATTACAAGTTTTTATCGATGATATCAATAACAGATTAGTTCATTTTACACATTGCGTGTTATTCTAGCCCTTGCATTTCAAGATTAATAATCGGGGTAGATTTTGATTTCGCTGCTTCCGTTGCCTTTCTTGATGACACGGATTTGTGTGGTGATGCGCTCCGACATGGTGTCGGTGTGGCTGATGACGCCTACCTTCTTGCCCTGTGACGACTGGAGCATAGCCAGGGAGTCGATGACCATGGCAAGTGTGTCGGGGTCGAGAGTGCCGAAACCCTCGTCGATAAACAGATTGTCGAACGAGATGTTGCGCGATGACAGGGACGAGAGTCCAAGTGCCAGTCCGAGGCTGACGATGAATGTCTCGCCTCCGGAAAGCGATGTGGTGTCGCGCACGTCATCGGCGCGGTCGTGGTCGATGACCCGTATGCCAAGAGAGTTCTTCACCTGCTGCAGTTCGTAGCGCGAATTGAATTTCCTGATCTCGTCATTGGCATGCTCGATAAGGAAACGCAGCGTGTAGCACTGGGCTATCTTGCGAAGCTGACTGCCATCAGTGCCGATGGCCTTGACGATATCTTCCCATTCCGTCTTTAGCTTTTCTGCGGCAGTCATTTGCTGGAGCAGGTTCCCCATCTTCTGCTCGGCATCTTTATGTTTCTCCAAGCGTACCTGAGCCTCTACGAGCTCTTTGTTGGAGTAGCTGTCCAGTACCTTTTTTCGTTGCTTGAGCGCAGGCTCTCCGTCCTGCGGTTTTTTCGTTTGATGTGCGTTGTGTGTTTTCTCTTCGTTCTGCAATGTGGTTTGGGCGGAAGTGAACGCATCGTCGCAGGCTTTCTTCCTTGATCGGATATCCTCCCAGTTGTCAGTAGAGGAATACAGGTTGCCGATGTCGGCAATCGAAAGCGGTTGCATATGCTGCACATCCTTATTATACCGGTCAAGCCAATCGGAGAGGGCAGATTCCTTCTTAGCTTTGAGGGTTTCCTCATTCTGTTTTGTCTGACGGATAGTGTCTGTTTTTCCTTGTATGCCCTGCAGGTCTCCTTGCATCCTGAGAATATCTTTATTCTTCTCTTCAACTTTATTGTCAGCGACCTCTTTGGCTTGGGTCAACTGCCTTTCAAAAGTGTCGGGGTCAAGGTTACCGACCTCGGCTTTCAGCGCATTCTCCTTCTTGGTCTTTTCCTGCTTGACCGCCTCAAGTTCTTTTGACGCAGTCTGCTGCGAGTCGCTCTTCTCCTGCTCTTTTTGCAAGAGAGTCGCCTTCTTCGCCTCTTCTGTAGCAAGACGGATTTGGGCATCGGTCCGTTTCTTCTCTGCCTTCTCTTTTTCCTGCGCGGCAGTCTTTGTATGCTTAGCCAGCTCCCCTTCGGCAGTCTCTTTTTCAGTGCGCAACGTGTTCACTGTCGCAACGAGGGTATTGTAGTCTGACAAAGCCTTTGCGGCATCGTCCTTCTCCTTGTCTATAGCTGGCTGAAGTGTACGGAGCTTGTCGGCATCCTGTGGCCAGGATGGATATGTCTGATGCAACTTAGCCCATTCTACGTTGAGCTGATCTATTTCTTTTTTCAGAGATTCAAGTGAGCTTTTCTGAGACTCCAACGCACCTTTATTCTCGCTGCGCTCCTGCTGGAGTTTTGTCTGCTTAGCGGTCTTCTCGTCAAGGAGGCGCTGCTTTTCATCCATGAGTGTCTTCAGGCCTTTGGCTACGGGCTGCACGTCTTCGACAGAATGGAATGAATGTTCTTTGGCACCGCAGAGCGGACAAAGTTCTCCGTCCTTGAGGAGGGCACGATGTTGTTTCCAACTCTCGCTAGTCATCAGTATGTATGACTCTCTTATGGTGTCGAGTTCCTTTTTGAGTGCATCGATATTGAAGTTGCCGAGTTGCTGGTCTATTTCCTGGTTTCGCACAGTCAACTTCTTTTGCTCATTTTCAGCGTTCCGCCTATCATCCATCTTCTTCCTGAGGCTGTCCTGTATGCGGATGGCATTTGTCAAGTCATTCGATTTCCTTTCCGCAGCAGTCTTGGCCTCCTGCAGCGAGGTGGGGTCCTTGCCGTCCAGCTTCTTGTTTTCCGCATCATAGATTCCGGTAGCCTCAGTTACCTTCTTCTGCAGGCGCTTGCTCTCGCCATCAATTTTCTTTGTAAGCGTATCCAACTCTGTTGTCGCCTCATCCAATTGCTTTTTCGCATCATCGATATCTGCTTTATTCTGCTTTACTGCTTGCCGGGCCTGAGCCAGAGCCTCATCAGCGCCTTTCTTGGCTGCATCCTTTTCTTTGGCTTTCTTGTCGACTTCCTGCAGTTGCGCCTTTATCGCGCGCGCCCTGTTGATGTGCGGTTTCTGATTTTCCAATTTGGCGGCTGCTGATTCAGCATCTTTCTGCAGCGCGTCGAGGGTGTTCTGTTCCTTCTTTATTTCCTGACCCTTGGCGATAGCCTCTGCTTCCAGATCATTCAGCGCAGCCTTGTGAGCCGCAATATTCGCCTCGCAAGTCTTGATCTCCTTGTACAGATTGACAGCCTCGAGCGTGGAGTCGTGCAGAGAGAGTCTGTCGGACTCCTGTTTCATATTGGCAAGACGTTGTTTGGCATCAGCAAGATACTGCTGATAGGCGGCAATGTTTTTCGTCAGCTGATCTTCGTCCGCATACCATCTCAACTCATTGCTGACCTTTTCCACATCCTCCTTCACCTTCTTTGCCTCCTCCTCCAGTTGATTGATTCTGTCCTTGAGTGCTGTAAGTTCTGGTTCGGGTATGATATCCTGCTGATAGACAGACTGATTGGCTGACATCTGGTTGTAAGTGTTCGTTGCCTTGTCTTTCTGCTGCTTTATCCTGTTGGCTATGCCTTGATAGATATCTTCGCAGCCCACGAGTTTTTCGAGAAGCTTGTACCTCTCGTCCTCCTTGGCTGTGAGGAAATTGGCAAAGGAACCTTGGGCAATGAGCACGGTGCGGAGGAACTGCTCATAGTCGAGACCGATAATCTGCGGAAGTTCCTCCCAGTTGGCAAGTTCCTCTTCGCTGCCTCCATTTTTAGGAGTAATTTTATACAGGAGAGTCTCTGCATCGGCATATTTGATTCTTTGGATCCTCACGTGCCATTCCGCTCTATACACATTGCCGTTGTTGGCAAGGAAAGTCAGTTTGCTGTAGCCTTCCTTCTTGCCACGGGTCAGTATGTTGCGGGCATCGGTAGGCGACAGGCGGTTCTTCTCGCCTTCCTGTTCCGCTCCGTAGATTTCTATGTTCTGATTGCGGTCGCCCTTCTTTTTGGGGTAACGTGGCGCACGGTTGTAGAGAGCCAGGCAGATGGCGTCAAGCAAGGTGGACTTGCCGCTGCCAGTCGGACCTACTATGCTGAAGATGTTGCTCTGACCCAGAGCACCTTGTTCGAAGTCGATTGCTTCGCCGTCCGTCTTGTCGAGGGAGGCAAGGTTCAGGATTTCCAGTTTGATTAGTTTCATATACTACTATTCGTTTTCCGTTTTGATTGATTCCAGTAATTCTCTGAGCATCTGTTCCTGGTGCTCGCTCATTTCCGTATTGTGCTCGATGACGTATGATTCCTTGAGCGTGTCAAGCGGATTACGGTTCAATATGTCGTCCACGCTCTGTATCTTTCGGTCACCAGTGATGGTGGTGATATCCAGGGCAGGCATTATTTTCTGGATCTTGCAGAGTACGGCATTCTTCGTTTCCACCAAATCGTTCAGTTCCCGAATCTCCTCATTCCTCATTTTGTCCAATGTCACCTTGATGGTGAGATAAACAAAACTGTCGTCCAATTTGCCGTCCTTGCGGTCGGCAAGTTCATTTTTTACAAGATTCCTTATTTTGGCAAGTGACAGGGCTTCATCATTCTCCGGCAATACGCACAGTTTGTGCTGCGGAATGTACTCCAAAAAACCAACACTTATCTTGTCGCCGACTTCGATAAGGTCAACGCCGTGACGGTAGTCAATCTCGGCAAACGACATCGGCAGCACACTGCCCGTATATCGTGCCCAATCGGTATTCCAGATGTGCTGGCGCTTGTGGATATGGCCGCAGGTCATATAGTCGGGATGGTCCGACCAACCTTCCATGTTCACTTCTTCCTGTCCACCGATGATGATTTTCTCGCTGGCATCATTCTTGGCAATGTCAGCGCCCTTGGCATACATGTGCGCCATCATCACGAGCTTTGCACCGGAATATTTTTCCCTGGCTTTTGCTGTCAGCGCACGAAGGAAGTCGTTCACGCCTTTTGAATAGTCGGCATTCTGCAACACGTCACTGCGCAGATACGGCACGGCGAGCACTACGACCCCGGGGTCTCCATGTCCCTTTAGCGGTATCATCAAATCATCGAGATCGAAGACCCACTTGCCTCCGTCTTCAGTATTGCTCCACACACGGCGGACATTGCCTCTAACATCCACATTATGCCTTGTCAGCAAGGCACGCGGAGCTTCAAGGCGGCAGGCGGAATCGTGGTTGCCTGCCGTGATGACAATCTGCATATCGGGGCATACCTCGGTAGCATCTGCCAAGAACTCATAGTAAGCCGACTGTGCGGCAGCCGATGGGTTGCCGTTGTCGAAGATGTCACCTGCAACGAGCAATGCATCAGGCTGTTGTTCACGTATCTGCTCAAGGAGCCAAGTCAAAAAATGCCGGTGTTCGGGCAAGCGGTCGTTACCATGAAACAGGTTGCCCAAATGCCAGTCGCTGGTTGCCAGTATTTTCATATCGTAATTTGTTCAGTTCTTCATTATATCAGTTACTTCTTCTGTCTTCCGCATCTTACCAGACCGTAAAGTTGAACACCAATGGTTTGCTACGGTATATCACATCGTACACCGTCGAGGTGGTGTATCGCAGGAAACTGGCGTCAAGCAGATATTCTGTTTGACCCTTGATCTGCGGCAACTCGCTATAGGGCAGAAACAGAGTGACCTCGGATGTCTGGCTGTCGGTGTCCGGTATGCACCAGCCGCCGGTAAACACATTGCCACCCTGCGTCCGATACTTACTGCCGTTAGTATGACATTTCACAGGTTCACCATCAGCATCATATAGGCGTATCATACAATAGAGGTAGGCGCTCGACATGTTCTTACTCTCGAACGATGCGATGATATTCATTCCTTTCTCTCCAGTTTCCCCCTTCACCGTATTAGTGAAAACATTCAGACTTAGGAATTTGAAAGTCATGCCCTGGCTTGATGACACATTGGTTTCAACATGTTGACTGATTGACACAGTGTTACCATCTTGCTGCACTACTAAAATGCCATTTCCATCGTTCTCCACTACTGATACGCCCTTGCCGCCATGCGGTTCTACAATCTCCGTCCTTTCTTTCTGTTCAGGCATGAAAAAACTGAAGATTTTGCCGGCAAGAGCCCCCTCCCCTACCAACAGCATCACCATCGGAATGAGTATCAGCAGACAAAAGACTACGAGAATTGCTTGAAGTAGGAATTTAATCACAACGAAACGGTTCGCTTTAAGTTACAAAAAGACATCTTTCAATACTCATCTCCAT
>CAVCAW010000102.1:0-6827 GCA_963600315.1 Bacteroidaceae bacterium
CGCCAGTTGCCGGCGAGGTTGTTTTCAATACGGCAATGATGGGCTATCCAGAGAGCCTTACAGATCCATCCTATGCTGGACAACTGATGGTTATGACTTATCCTTTAGTTGGCAATTATGGTGTGCCGCAATTCTCGATGGAGTCAGATGGTATTGCCACTTTTATGGAGAGCGACCGTATTTACGCCAAGGCGATAATCGTGAGCGACTACAGCGGCGAATATTCTCATTGGAATGCCAATGAGAGTTTGGCTGATTGGCTGAAACGTGAAGAGATACCCGGAGTGACGGGCATTGATACGCGAGAACTTACCAAGACATTGCGTGAGCACGGCGTCATGATGGGCAAAATTATTTTTGACGATGAGCCTGGTAATGTTCCCACTGCCCAGTACGAAGGAGTTAACTATGTGGCTAAGGTGAGTTGTAAGGAGATAATCCGCTACAACGAGGGGGGCTCACACAAGGTGGTGCTTGTTGACTGTGGTGTGAAGCACAATATTATTCGTTGTCTTATGCGTAGGAATCTTGAAGTAATTCGTGTACCATGGGACTATGATTTCAATTCCTTGGAATGTGATGCTCTTTTCCTTGCTAACGGACCTGGTGACCCAGATACGTGCGTAAAAACTGTAGACAACATTCGCAAGTTCCTAAGCAATGCCGACACAAAACCAATAATGGGAATATGTATGGGCAATCAATTGCTCTCAAAAGCAGCCGGTGCGACAATCTATAAACTTAAGTACGGACATCGCAGCCACAACCAACCAGTAAGAATGGTGGGCACAAACCGCTGCTTCGTGACTAGTCAAAATCATGGATATGCTGTAGACAGCCGTACTCTTCCGAGTGACTGGATGCCCTTGTTTGAGAACATGAACGACGGTAGCAACGAAGGTGTCAAGCATACAACAAAACCTTGGTTCTCCGTGCAATTCCATCCTGAGGCTTGCAGTGGACCTGTCGACACGGAATTCCTCTTTGATGATTTTGCAAAAACGCTTGACACCCTTTAGCCTATGTGCGGCCTAAAATGCACATTTAGCAAAACGAACGTTAGAAAAACTAATAGAATACTTTATGCGTGACGACAAGATAAAAAAAGTGCTCCTGCTTGGTTCGGGTGCCTTGAAAATCGGCGAAGCCGGCGAATTTGACTATTCTGGTTCGCAGGCTCTAAAAGCTTTGAAAGAGGAGGGAATACAGACGGTACTTATCAATCCTAATATTGCTACCGTGCAAACTTCCGATGGCGTGGCCGACCAGATATATTTTCTGCCAGTAACCCCGTTCTTCGTTGAAAAGGTCATTGAAAAGGAACGTCCGGACGGCATTCTTCTTTCATTTGGTGGTCAGACTGCTCTTAATTGTGGTGTTGAACTGTCACAGTCTGGCATTTTGGACAAATACGATGTCCGCGTATTGGGCACCCCTGTCAGTGTCATCATGGACACCGAAGACCGCGAATTGTTTGTCAAGCGACTAAACGAAATAGATGTTAAGACAATTAAGAGCCATGCATGTCTTGATGTAGAAGCTGCTAAGGCTGCCGCTCGCGACTTGGGTTACCCTGTCATTGTGAGAGCCGCCTACGCCCTTGGTGGATTGGGATCAGGCTTTTGCGACACAGAGGCTGAGCTCCAAACAATTTGCGAAAAGGCTTTTTCATTTTCTCCCCAAGTTCTAGTAGAAAAGAGTCTTAAGGGTTGGAAAGAGGTTGAGTATGAGGTTGTACGCGACCAGTACGACAACTGTATCACAGTTTGCAATATGGAAAATTTCGACCCTCTGGGCATCCATACAGGAGAGTCCATTGTAGTTGCGCCGTCGCAGACCCTAACTAACTCCGAATATCACAAATTGCGTGCGCTAGCCATCAAGATTGTGCGCCACGTAGGCATCGTTGGCGAGTGCAATGTGCAGTATGCCCTTGATCCCGAGTCAGAAGACTATCGAGTTATTGAGGTAAATGCACGTCTGAGTCGTTCTTCGGCATTAGCCTCCAAGGCCACGGGCTATCCATTGGCTTTCGTGGCGGCTAAGCTTGGCTTAGGTTATGGACTTTTTGAGCTCAACAATTCTGTAACTCGTACTACTAGTGCTTTCTTCGAACCCGCATTGGACTATGTTGTTTGCAAGCTTCCACGTTGGGATCTCAGCAAATTCCGTGGTGTTGACCGTGAGTTGGGCTCCAGTATGAAGTCTGTAGGTGAAGTAATGGCCATTGGTCGTACTTTTGAAGAGGCAATCCAGAAAGGAATGCGCATGATAGGACAGGGAATACATGGCTTTGAAGGAAACAACGAAGTTAGTATCAATGATATTGACGAGTCGCTCAAGGAACCTACCGACAAACGTTTGCTGGTCATTGCCGAGGCTTTGCATAAAGGATATTCAGTTGAACGTATCCATGAACTCACCCGCATAGACTGCTGGTTCTTACAGCGCCTTCGCCATATCAATGATACTGCCAAACAGTTGCGTGAGTGTGGCAATATTAATACGCTCGAGTATGAACTTATGCTCAAAGCCAAAAAGCAAGGTTTCTCCGATTTCCAGATAGCTCGTGAATTTGGCATGGAAGACAGCATGTCCATAGAAAAGGCAATGCTCATCGTGCGTTCAAAGCGTAAGCAGATGGGCATAGTTCCCTATGTCAAACAAATCGACACGCTTGCTGCCGAATACCCCGCTCAGACCAACTATCTCTATGTAACCTACAGTGCCGTTGCTCACGACATAAACTATGAGAAGGACCGCCGCTCTGTGGTGGTGCTCGGCTCGGGTGCCTATCGCATAGGTTCGTCCGTTGAATTCGACTGGTGCGGCGTTCAAGCTCTCAATACCATACGTCGTGAAGGATATCGCTCCGTCATGATTAACTACAATCCAGAAACGGTTTCTACTGACTATGACATGTGCGATCGACTTTATTTCGACGAGCTTACGTTTGAACGTGTCATGGATATCATTGAGCTTGAAACTCCTTTTGGTGTAGTAGTGTCTACGGGTGGTCAGATACCCAATAACTTGGCTGTGCGTCTTGATGCGCAGAGTGTGCCAATTCTCGGTACATCAGCCAAGGACATTGATAATGCAGAGGATCGCGACAAATTCTCCGCCATGCTTGACCGCATAGGTGTGGACCAACCTGAGTGGGCAGCACTTACCAATATGGATGATATCAATGAGTTTATTGACCATGTTGGTTTTCCTGTGCTTGTTAGACCGAGCTACGTTTTGTCTGGTGCAGCGATGAACGTGTGCTCCAACAAGGAGGAACTGGAACGCTTCCTCCAACTTGCCGCAAATGTTAGCAAGACCCACCCTGTTGTCGTAAGCAAGTTCCTTGAAGATGCAAAGGAAATCGAAATGGATGCCGTGGCGCAAAACGGAAACATTGTGGCTTATGCTATATCTGAGCATGTTGAGTTCGCAGGAGTACACTCTGGCGATGCTACAATTCAGTTTCCACCTCAGAAATTGTATGTAGAGACCGTAAGGCGCATCAAGAAAATATCTCGCAAGATAGCCAAGGAACTAAACATCTCAGGTCCGTTCAATATCCAGTATCTTGCCAAGGACAACGATATCAAGGTGATTGAGTGCAATTTACGTGCGTCTCGCTCCTTCCCTTTCGTTAGCAAGGTGCTCAAGATTAATCTCATTGAAATGGCTACGCGCGTCATGCTTAACATTCCAGTAGAAGCTCCGTCTCGCAATTTGTTTGACCTTGACTATGTCGGCATCAAGGCTTCGCAGTTCTCATTCAACCGACTTCAAAATGCCGATCCTGTCTTGGGTGTTGACATGTCGTCTACGGGCGAAGTTGGCTGCTTGGGCGACAGTTCTGCTCATGCGTTGCTAAAGAGTATGCTTTCGGTGGGCATGCGCATACCCAAGAAATCTATTCTCGTCTCATCGGGAACACCTAAACAGAAAGCCTCAATGCTTGATGCTTGCAAAACACTTGTTAAACATGGTTACGAACTCTACGCTACTGGCGGCACAAGTGATTTCCTTAGTGCCAACGGTGTCATCAACATCAAGACCTACTGGCCGAGTGAGGATGGAAAACCGCAGGCTCTTGATCTGCTTCACAATCATAAGATTGACATGGTGGTCAATATCCCCAAAGACCTTACGCCAAATGAACTGACCAACGGCTACAAAGTGCGTCGCGCTTCTATCGACCTCAACATACCATTGATTACTAACGCTCGATTAGCTACTGCATTCATTAACGCTTTCTGTTCGCTGTCACTCGATGATTTGGCAATCAAGTCATGGCAGGAATATGGAATAGAGTAGGGGCGTAATCGTTAATGACAAAATTGTCTTTTGTCGATATATTAAAACGGGTTCTATCTGTATTTTAAGCAGGTGGAACCTGTTTTTTGTTATATATGTGTACGTCTATCAACGAAATTGATGTAACATCCTAAAGGAGACGTACTTGCAAGACTTAGTCCGAGTTCCGAATTTTGCAGCAAAAACGCAATGTTCAATCTTAACGAAAACAACATAATTGTAATGTCCCAGAACCCGACAGACATGCGCATCGGATGGGATGGTTACCGTTAATAACACAAAATAGGAAATGTATTTATAGGCTACTATTCGAACCTAGTATTGTCTAGCCTCCTTACTTTTTCCAACTTTTTGAACCTGAAATTGTGAATTATAAGACATTTCTCCGATGTTCCGATTTTTTTTCATTAATCTTGAATTGTCTTTACCCATGCCGTGTCATTCGTTAGACTTATAGTCTGGAATGGCTCTGCAGAGGCAGAGGTTGATCTGATGGTCGGCACTACTTAAGCGTCACTAACGCTTTGTCAATTGGCATCTTTGAACCTAGGAAATTCAAAACTGTTAGTCAAAGGACAATGTCAGAAGTGGCTGCTACGGGTATTGAACAACTGTATCCTAGGGTGTGTAGTGAGGGCTTATCAATCCTCATGCACACTATTCCCTGGAAATATGTGCAAATACCAGCATGGGCAGACACTCTACTCGTCATTAACAGGGCTTTCCTTGGGCATAAAGATGCAGGCGAGTGGAGGTAGGAAGCCCACGTTTTGCGTTTGTTGCTGAATATTTTGAGTATAATCTTTCTTTTGCGGAATATTTCCAGACGAGACGTCTAATTTTACCACCTTAAATCGGCATTCCATCGCCATTTTTCTTTCTCGGAAGCAAGTCGGTTTATTTCGGTTGGTTACTGCTAAATTACATCTTTCGGTGGGAGTGGACATTATTTTGGAGCTAAATGAATGTCAATTTCGGTGGAAATCAAGATACGTTTCCGCCGAAATTCTGCTGTTAAACCAATATAATCGTGTGGCTAAAAGGCTTAGATAAACGTACAGTGAACCTGTGGCAGTACATGGCAATGTTGTTTTTGGGGGAGAAGCCTTAACCTGGCTTTCTTTTTGCTGATTGCTAAACATTCATAAGAAGTATTACAAAAGCTAGCAGCTGTGCTGTTGTTTGTGGATTATGTTGTATTTTTGCGATAAAATGTGTCTGAATCGTCTAATAGCAAACGTTAAAGTGAAGAATCAAAATGATAATGACCGCTATTGAATCAAGCAAAAGCCGTTGCAGATGGTGCAATATGAACAATCCGCTCTATGTGGATTATCACGACAAGGAATGGGGAATGCCAGTGCACGATGATCACACCCTTTTCGAGATGCTTATTCTAGAGGGCTTTCAAGCTGGGCTGTCGTGGGAGTGTGTGTTGAACAAGCGTGAAGCGTTTCGCAAAGCATTCGAAAACTTTGATTGTGTCAAGATTGCTGGATATGATAGTATGAAACTTGAAGCACTGCGCCAAGATAAAGGTATTGTTCGCAATCGGCTCAAGATTTCTGCTGCGGTGAGTAATGCCGCAGTATTTATAGAAATACAAAACGAATTTGGTTCGTTTGATAAATACATTTGGAATTTCACTGGAGGTCAAATTGTCTATGAGTGCAACAAGACAACGTCTTCTCTATCTGACACCATCTCCAAGGATTTGAAGAAACGGGGAATGAAATTTGTAGGCTCCACTATCATCTACTCATACTTGCAGGCCATTGGCATTATCAATTCACACGAGGAAGGCTGTTGGTTGCACAATCATAATTAAAATACGATGTATCAGAAATTCATCATAAATCAAGATGGTGTGCTCCGTTTCGGTCGTGTATATCTTCATCGCGAAATACTGTCTTATGGTGAACAGTGTGTTTATGGTGGTGGATTATGGAAAATAGATGAAAGTCGTGGAGCGATACTCTTGTATGGGCGTTCGTTTGACTTTGGTCCTCCTGATTTCGATAGTGTGCACCAGATTGATTGGAGCGGTGTTGGTGGCAAACCTATACCATTGTTCTTCCTTCCTCATTGGCCTGATGAGATCATTCTAGAACCTGTGTATGTTAAGCGTTGACAAACTCTTTAGTCACCTTTGCTCTATACGCTTGAAATTAATTTTGTATGATAGGTGTTAAATTAAAGAAAAGCAAAGATATTCACAATAATGAAAAGTTTTGGAAAGAAAGCGTGGCTCTTGCCACAGCCCGTGTTGATTGTCGGTACATATAATGAAAACGGGGTTGCCAACGCAATGAATGCAGCGTGGGCAGGACAATGGGATGCCCACGAGATTATGATTTCGATGGGATGTCACTCTACGACTGATAATCTAAGCCACCAGGGCGAGTTCACGGTTGCCTTTGCTACCCAAGAGACCATGGTGGCGGCTGACTATGTTGGCATTGTCAGTGCTAAGAATGTGTCAAACAAGATTAAGAATACCGGTTGGACAGCAG
>CAVCAW010000103.1:0-6785 GCA_963600315.1 Bacteroidaceae bacterium
GTTGAGGACCCTAGACAACTCTGTCTGTTCCGATTCCTTATCCCGAACTCGGGTAATAATTTCAAACAGAGCGAGGCAATGTCCACACGGGCAGCCAGATGAACAGGCCGATAAGAGAGGCAATAAGACCACCTATGATGCCAGCCGCAAGTGGGAACCAAAAGCCCTCCTTAATACTTCCTACCATGAATGGTATAAAGCCAAGTACGGTACTGGTGACGGTCAGGAATATGGGGATGACCTTGATGTTCCATGCCTTGACGTATGCTCTCACCGGGTTGATGGACGTATGCCGTTTTCTAAATGCATTGTACTCGCTCAAGAGATAGATGCTGGCGTTGACGGTGATACCGCTTAGGAGGACTAGAGATGCGAATCCGCCTTGGTCAAACTTCAGCATCCACCAGTAAAATGTAAAGAATACCCCGATGAAAGATGTTGGTATCTCGAGTATTATGGCAAGGGGTTGGCGCAACGAGTTGAACAGAATGCTCGTAGTGAAGAAAATGATTACGGCAACCAATCCAAGTAGCCAGTACTGTACCTTGTCTTGTTTATTATCATGAAACTCGGCGTTTTCTATGGCGTACCCCAAGGGCATCTGTGACCTAATAGTTTCTATAGTGCTTTCTGTAAAACGCTTGCCGGAGGAGTTAGCACCGATATAGTCATACTGTAGGCACAGGACATATTCCTGATTCTCTTTCCTGATTGTCCTTGGAGATTGCGCCCGCTCGATGCTCGCGATATCAGTCAGTTTGAATATCTGTCCGTTTGCAGTGATTGGATTGTTCATCAGTGCCCAGACATCATAGGTCTCAGACTGACGAGTCGTAAGTCTTATGTATTCCCAAGAGCCATTGTATGCCACGGAGCCTACCGTATAGCTGCGCATGAATATTGGTTGCAATGTGCGGAACAAGTTGCCTGTCGTCAGTCCGAGTTCTGCCATTCGACGTTCATCCGGGCGCAAGTAGAACTCGGTATAGTCGTCTTTCCAGTTGGAGAACTCAGAATTCACCACTACCTCCTGTACACGCTGGTTTTCAAGCAAGAGCGACTTCGTTCGCTCTGCCCATGCGGTCAGTTCATCATAGTTATAGCCTGTCAGCTTCACCCGAAACGACCCTGCACCCTCCATGACTGCATTGCTAAATCCCATGTCTGCCAATCCATATACCAACCACGAGCCTCCTCCTATCGATATGGCTTTGGATATTACCTCCGACTTCAGCACATACGGAAACCCCTCTTTGCGGGCTTCGTCGGTGAAAAGAACTCTTATCGTAGCTCGACGTGTACTGTATATTGATGTCTGAAATTGTCTTATACCGTCATGCTGACTTAGGAAAATCTCCATTTGTTGCACGATATGGTTCATCTGTTCAAGCGTGCTTCCGTTTGGCAAGGAGGCATTTATGTAGAGTGAAGGGTCTGTTTCATCACGCTCAAGATAACTGCCTTCAGACACTTGATTGACAAACAGGCGCAGCGTGCCTCCAAGCGTCTTCTCCATCAGTGGCAGTGCACTATTACGATACCATGATGCGTCTGTCAGGTCTTTAGGAAGCAGGAATACAGGCAGTCCGAAAATGAGTACAAGCACGACGGTTGCCAGCGCTCTGTGACGGCACAGGCGCACTATGAGCCAAGCGTAGCCATGTGAGAACCGCACTGCCATACGCTTTAGCAGAAAGCGTGTACTGCTACGCCTGGTCTGTGTGGAGACTTCTAGTCCGAGTTTTTCTATCAGCGCCGGAACAAGGAATAGTGCAACAAGCAGTGATACGAGCAGGTTGATGATGACAACAGCGGCAAAGTCTTGAAGGTTGAGCCTGACATCCTCGTCCATGAAGAAAATTATCGCCAGTGCGCCAACCGTCGTCATGGTAGCTGCAAGTATGGACAGAAAGACCTTGATATTGTGTTCACGTCGCACATGGTCTGTCATAACTATCGTATTGTCTATGACAAGGTTGAGTGAGATTGTGATACCCGCGAGCGAATAGAGCTGTATCTCTATATTGAAGACGTAGTAAAGGATTATGGCGACAGCAAAGTTGATCAACAGGCTGAGTAGAATGAGGAAAGTGTGTTTTACGTTCCACGTTACAAGGGCGACGAACAGCAGAAGTATCAGCACAGTCAATCCTGTGCGGAAGTATATCGTGTCGAGTTCACGTTGAATAGACTCTGTCTCATCGTAGGTCAGTGTTGCCTCATAGCCGTCAGGCAGTGATGCAGACAGCTCTTTCATGACAGTCTTTACACGTTTGGCGAGTTGCAGCTGGTTTGCAGCGTTTTCCGCATAGACGGAGACATAGACAGAGTTCAGCCCATTGATGCGAAAGTATTCTACGGGCTCTGTCTCCACGTGTTCCTCTTTCACGATTTTGTCCAATGGCATGATGTCACCCGCATTCGTACGCACCTGTATGTCGGCAGCGTTGAATCCGGACTTGCCGGAAGCGTTGGCTATGTTCACTCTCAGCCAATTGCCACCTTCTTCCACCTGGCAGATGCCAAGCGATTCGCTGTCGTAATGATGTGCTATTGCCTCGGAGATGTCTGTTATGGTCAGACCGAGCCGTTCTATCTGCATCTCATCGTAAGTCAGCCTCCACTCCATGCCTGTGGCTCTATAGACCTCAACCTTGTACACGCCGTCTATCTCCGACAAGGCTGGTCTGATATGCTTCTCCCCATACTGCTGTATCAGCGTCGTATTGGCTGTGGCATTCAGAGTGTAGGTCATGAATGCTTGTGCGTCGTTATCATCGTCATCAGGCATCTGGTATGTGATTGAAGGATATGTAACCTCATCAGGGAACTGCGACCAAGCCTGACGCACCAATGTTGAGACTTCGAACCGGGCAGTTTCCATGTCAGAATACTTGTCAAGCCTCAACATTATGCTACCGCTTCCGTTGTCGGATGTAGAGCTTATCTTCTCTACTCCTTTGATACGTGCCAGCATACCCTCGAGCTGGTTTGTAACCTGCTGTTCGACAACACGCGCTGAGTTGCCTGGCATGTTGAAGCTGACTGTTAACGTTGGTAGTGAGCGCGAAGGATTAAGCCTGACAGGCAGCTGCGATATCAGTGCCAAACCGACTATTGACAGACATAAGAATGTCACAATGACGGTGAATGCCGATGAAGAGTTGCGCTTCGACATGTATCCTCCTACCTGCCTACATAACGTGCAATGCTGAAGTCAAACTTGTCTGATAGGGAGAACCCTGACTCGAAGTCAAACAAAGTCAACCGGCGTATTTTATAATAGTCTGCCCAGTAACTCTGTTGTGCCTTGATGTAGTTCTGCTGTGCTTCCTGCTGTCTGTTGTGTGCCAATGTCACAGCATTGACATCTACCTTGCCTATAACGAATCGTTGCTGCGTCTGTCTGTAGGCAAGCTCTGACAACTCGACAGCGTCCTGCGCTACGGCTAGCAGGTTTTGTTGTACGTCAAAATCGGACAATGTGGTCATTAAGTCCTCTTCAAGAGACACTGCCTCTTGACGTTCTTGTATGCGTGCAACCTCAAGATTGTTTTTCGCAACGTTGTATTTACCCTTCCTTATGCCCCAATCTACTATGGGTATAGATAACGTCAAGGTCACAAGTTCCTGATCAAGCAGATCCTTATAAGCATCTCCCAACCTGTCGGCGACCTGATTTAGTCCCACACTGGCACGTAGGCTTGCGCTAATCCGAGACTCCACTCTTGTCTTTCTGACGTTCTGTTCTGCCTCAAGTACGTTTTGTTTCTGCGCAAGGTAGGTCGGGTTGTTGGCACGTGCCATATCCAAAGCCTTGTCTGCAGATATGTTTACCTT
The DNA here is from genome assembly GCA_963600315.1 of Bacteroidaceae bacterium. Taxonomy (GTDB): domain Bacteria; phylum Bacteroidota; class Bacteroidia; order Bacteroidales; family Bacteroidaceae; genus UBA6382. The sequence continues at coordinate 3,841 of CAVCAW010000103.1, forward strand.
CCTTGAGATATACGGCAACTCTATTTCTATACGAGTGTTCCGCTCAAGGTTGAGAAACACTGCCAATGCCTGCATAGCACGCTTTACCTCTATCTCGGCATTGTTCAGCGTGTTTGATGCATTGATGTTGTCAAGCTTTAGTGTCAGCAAATCTGCTTGCGATATAGCTGCAATCTTGTAGCGCATCTGCCCTATGTTATACAAGGTGTCAGTGCTGGTCTTGTTCTCTTGTGCCAGCTTGTATTCGGACTGCGCCAGTGCAAGCGCGAAGAAGTAAGCAACCGCCAACTCAGACGTTGCCTCCATATTGTATAGCAGTTCTCGCTTTGCACGTTCGTACTTTAGCGGTTCTATCCGACGGTCCCACTTGAATGCATTGTATCCCAAAAGGTCTTGCGTGTAGCCGAGGCGTACGGGTGTGGCGTTGAATTGTGTCGCCTTGTTGAAGCCGAACGAACGCATGTAATCTATATCTGTCTCAAGATAGAACGAACCTCCAAGAGGGTCGAAGTTCTGGCTTATCGTAAGTCCACCGCCTGAACTCAGCGTGCGCTGGCTGCGGTAGATGTCTCGGTCTAAGTTGGAATCGTAGCGTGTGGTAAAGTATTTGTAATACGTCAACGGACGCAGATTGAGCGTCATGCTTGGCAATCTCTCGGCTTTGTAGGTGCGATAGGCCCAGTAACTGGACATGTATTTGTTTTGTGCGCTGAATGCCTGGAGTGAACTATCGTTCGCCATCTCAACGGCATCGGCAAGGCTAAGGCGGACAACCCGTTGTGCACTCGTGGGTGATGTACACCTGTCTTAATACAGATTTACTTTACACCGTATTAACACTATAATTAGTTAGAAAAGATGGTTAAAAGTAAGAGAGAAAAGACTCATCGTTCTGAAGAGTTCAAGTTGTCAGTCTTGAAAGACATGTATGAGCATGGACTGAGCTATTATGCCACAGCCAAGAAGTATGACATTGCTCAAAACACCGTTGCCAAATGGGAAAAGCATTATCCTGTTGATTCGACGTCGTTATCTTTGTCAGACGAAGTAATATCGCAAGTGAAAGCCATGAAGGTGAACGGGAACAAGTCATCAGAATCGTCCAGTCTGAGCCATGAGGAGCAGCTCTCTCAAGAGGTGGAGACTCTCCGTAAGGCTTTGGCCTATTCGGAACTGCGCAATGAAGCTTTACACGAAGTTTTGAAAATAGCCAAGGACCGTTACGGCATAGACTTGCTAAAAAAAGCTGGCGCCAAGCAGTAGACAACCTTCGGCTCAAGCACCCGGATGCCAGCATCGGCAGCTTGAGCAGACTGTTTGGCAAGACACGCGAAGGTTATTACTCTGTAAGCAAGGAGAAACGGAACCGTTTGGAAATGACGGAACAAAAGATAGTGGAACAAGTCCGCCAACTTCGGTGCGAAGCCCCTGGAATTGGAGCCTACAAGATGTTCCTGATACTGAAGGACGTCTTTAAGGAAGCCATGCCAGGACGAGACAAGTTCTATGAAATTGTCAATAGAAACGGCCTCATGCTAAAGCCCGAGCGAAGGCGTCACACGACAAATTCCAACCATAATTATCGCAAATACAAGAATCTGATAAAGGAGCTTGTCGTCAGTCGTCCCAATCAGCTTTGGGTGGCAGACATAACGTACATAGATACGGATGACGGTGTGGTCTATCTGCATCTGCTGACCGATGCGTGGACGCACGAGATAATCGGCTGGGTGTTGTCCGATACTCTCACCTCTTCCCATACCATAGCAGCCCTTAAGATGGGAATAGATCACGCCGCAGGTGCCGACCTGAGCACACTGACGCATCATTCCGACCGTGGGTCCCAATACTGCAGCAACGCCTATTTGGATCTGCTCAAGTCGGTTAAGGCCTCAATCTCGATGACCGAAGATTACAAGCCGACAGACAATGCCATTGCGGAACGGGTCAACGGCATTATCAAACAGGAATGGTTGTACCGTACGAAAAGGCCAAAGGACTTGGAGGATGCGAAAGGTAGGATTCGTGACATAATAGACTTCTACAACAACAAGCGCCCGCACATGAGTAACGACATGATGACCCCGGTCGAGAAGCGCAAAAGCCATGAGGCTGCCTAAGGTGTATAAAGTTCACACAGGAAAAGACATTTGCAGAGGGATATGATTGCAGGTACAGAATTTGAGCGTATCTTCGCCACTGTAAAGCTCTTCAGTCGCACTTCTCCTGGTCTGTAAAGTTAGCCAGAAAAGAGGTTAAATCAGAGTAAGGTAATTCAGTAAAAGAGTAAGAAAAGTGTAAAGTAAAATCAGGTAAAGTCACGAGACAGTATAGACGCCGCTCGAGCAGTAATATTGCACTGGTACATGAAGTATATTATCTTGGCACCTGAAGTATATTGTATTAGCCCCTGCAGTATAGTATACTGGCTCATACCAAAGCTTGCAATATTCGTACCAAGCTTTGGTATGATAATTGCAAACCTTGGTATGATAATTGCAAGCTTTGGCATGATGACATCAGATATCTTCTCGAGGGAAGTAAAGTACTTGCGGAGGCACGAGAAGTTATACATCTATCGCTTGGCAAGGGAGTCTTCCTGGTGTGTTATGTGTAATGTGTCGGGTTAGTACATGGATTTTTCGCTAATCGCAACTCGTTCAACAAATTGTACCTTTGTGGCAGAATTAGGGGGCGTGACCGCCTGCGGACGCTCTCGCACAGGCTTAACGGATGCGCTTTTAGTTTCCTTTCGCCCTAACCGGCACACGGAGGAGATGACGAAAGCGCATTTTTTATTTCTTTTGGCGGAAAACGAATGATGTGCGGATGGATGCCCTGCAGCGTTCCGGGGGAACACTAAAACAAAAAGAGGAATGCGTCTTGCTATGCATCCCTCTCTCTCTTGGTTGCGGAGGCCCGACTCGAACGAACGACCTTTGGGT
>CAVCAW010000104.1:0-5942 GCA_963600315.1 Bacteroidaceae bacterium
GTTACGACATTTGTAGCATTGGCTTTTAAGTCATCAAGGATAGCTAGTGCAATGTTGTCTAAATTGAAATTTTCCATAATTTAACCAAATAGCGTTGGGGTGTCAATTATTTTCTTCTTCGAAGATTTTTTTGGTGCGATTTGTTGTTTCTTTTGATCTCCCAAAGAATTACGCTCCCAAAATACACCATCAGCATAACCTTGTATTGCCTTATCGTCAATAGCATTCACAAGTCTTTTAACCGACCATAGGCAGTATTCGTGATTAATCTCAATGCCACAAAAATTGCGCCCAAGCTTTTTAGCTACGACAGCAGCCGTTCCACTACCCAAAAAAGGATCTAATATTTTATCACCTGGTTTGGAAGAAGCAAGAACTAATTTTGCGTAAAGCTTTTCAGGTTTTTGGGTTGGGTGGTCTGTGTTTTCCGGCATTGACCAAAATGGGATGCTTATATCGTCCCAAAAATTCGAAGGATATGTTATACGGAAATTACCTGCATCTGTTTCTTCCCAATCCTTAGGCTTTCCATCGACTTTATATGGAGCAATTACTTTTCGTTTCATCTTTACTGATTCAACATTAAAGTAATAATTCTTTGGATTCTTTACAGCGAACCAAATGTCTTCCATAGCATTTTTCCAGTTTGATTTGGCACCTCTTCCCTTTTCTCTTTGCCATGTTATTCTATTGATGATTGTAAGCTTTTCTTCAATCACTCTTTGCATAGATGAAGAACATTTCCAATCACCACACATATAAAGGGTTCCATTGTGTGCAAGCTTATCACAAACCTTATAGAACCAACTCCTTAGATAGTCTTCGTAAGCATCAGATTTCATACTTGAAAACTTTTTGCCGTTAAAATCTTTGTCAAGGTTGTATGGAGGGTCTATTATAATAAGGTCGAAATATTCGTTGGGAATATAATCCAAACAATCGTACACATCAGCGTTGATTATAGAATCATCAGCAAATGATTTTTTCAAATCATCTGTATGTTTAATAAATGTCTCCAAATCACGTATTTCATTATCTGAAACCGTCAATGTTCTATTGCGCTCTGCACGAACTTTCTCTGCCATAACATCAAGTTTTATTGCTTACAATTAAATCTTTTACATCAACATGCAGCTTGTTTGCAATGTCGTTAAGTGTTTTCAAATCGGGCTGGATGCTATTACTGCACCACTTGCTAACAGTACTGGTCGTTTTTCCTAATTCCTCCGCCAGCCATTTCCCCGTTTTCCTATTTTCAACAAGTACAACTTTTAGCCGATTCAAATTTGCCATGTCGCCATAATTGATTGTGATTTGGTGCTAAGGTATTAAAATTCTATGATACAAGCAAGAATATGCTTTGGAATTTGCTATTTGCGACTGTTATTTATAAGAATTCCATATTATCAAGCGTCGTTGGCGGAGAAATTTGCTTGCAAACAACAAAGTTTTTTTCAATTTTTGCCACTCTAACAACATAATCACAAACTGCATAACATCACACAATCGGAAAATTTCCGTTCATTTCCGTGTTAATTTTTGTTTACCGATGCTTTCACTTTGGGGTTTAGTGCAATTCTTGTTTCTCGTTTGTTTCTTTTGCGGTTTTCAGAACCGAATAGGTATTGAATATCAGTCACTTGCGAGTATTCAGCAGATTATCAAGAAAAAGATAATGATGGTAGTTGGTGCCTGCATTTTCTTAATCGCTGCTGCTCAGGCACTTCCGCTGTTCTTTGGTATCGGAGCCTAAGAAAATGCATTGATATGGCAGAAGAAAAAAACTATCTGGACTACCCATTGTTCAAGGGGCTTCAGCGGCCTCTTGAATTTATGGGAATCCAGGGGCGTTATATCTACTGGGCTGCAGGAACCGTGGGTGGCGCTGTTCTCGGTTTCATCCTCGGCTACTGCCTGGTAGGTTTCGTAATGGGGTTCATTGCACTTATTGTTGTACTTGCTGCAGGTGCGGCACTCATCTTCGCACGACAGAAGAAAGGGTTGCATACAAAGAAGAATGACCATGGTGTTTTCATCTACTGCCATTCAATGAAAGTATAATCAATAGGTGTTAAAAAGAGCATCCATCATGTCTAGTGTTTGGGGTTGTTGTTGATTGAGGTAGGTGCTCTCTGTAAAGGAAGTACCTACCTCTTAACGTATTCGGATTATGGAAAAATTGATATTAAGAACAAAGAGTTATGATGCCGGGTCCAAGTTGACCGTGGCTCCTTCTGATTTTGAAATCTACACAAATGTTTCCGGCAGCGGTTTTCTGTTGGGCCTTTGGACAGGAGAGATATGTTTGCTGAGAGAAAACTTTGAGATTTCCAGCAGATGCGGAGAGTACATCGAAAAGGATTGTAACGCTGACGAAATTAAAGAATTCTCAGCCAAAGTCAACCAGATGGTCATCAACGACATCTGTAACTATTACCAAGGTGGCAACTATTATGACGAACTACCGTCCCACAGACATAGTTTCTTTGATTTCGAGTACTACGCAGATCGATGGAAAAACCATCTGGAGGATCTTGTCTTTGACAATTGTGTTGAAAAAATGAAAAAAAACGAAAATAAAGAAGCATGACACTGTATATCATTCTCTGTTTTACAACTCTTTGCATCGGTATGGCCATTTCCGTCTATGCTTTCGGCACAGGCGGAAAGCGCAAGAAAATGCTGCAGGACATCTACTTCTCAGCCGAGGATGTGGATGGCATTGGTGTGCTCTATACCAAGACAGGCGAGTATTCCGCTGTGTTGAAAATGGAGAACCCGGTTCAGAAGCACTCTGCCGACATCGACAGTTATTATGAGTTCACACGTTTGATGGCAGCCCTTGCCCAGACTTTGGGTGAAGGCTATGCCATACACAAGCAGGACGTGTTTGTAAGAAAACAGTTTGATGGCGGCACTGAAAACAGGGAATACTTGTCTGCTGCTTATTTCAAATACTTCAAAGGCAGGGAATATACTGACAGCGAATGCTACCTCACCATTACGCAGGAAAACAAGAAGAGCCGACTCTTCTCCTATGATGCCAAGAAATGGCGCGACTTCAAGGTGAAAATCCGCAAAGTCCGTGACCAGATGCGTGATGCCGGTGTGCAGTCGCAGTTCCTTGGCAAACAGGAAGTCCGTCAGTATGTTGACCGTTTCTTTGCCATGAACTTCCGTGATGAAGTGGTCTCCATGTCCAATTTCAAGGTGGATGACGAGACTATTTCCATGGGAGACAAAACCTGCAAGGTGTACAGTCTTGTAGATGTGGACTGCGTGAGTATGCCGTCATTGATACGTCCCTATACCAACATAGAGGTGAACAACACAAGTATGCCTGTTGACCTTTTGTCTTTGGTTGACAGTATTCCAGAAGCAGACTGCGTTGTGTTTAACCAAATGGTATTCTTGCCAAACCAAAAACGAGAGTTGGCTATGTTGGACAAGAAGAAAAACCGCCACGCCTCTATGCCTAACCCCAATAACCAAATGGCTGTTGAAGACATCAAACGTGTTCAGGAAGTGGTGGCAAGGGAAAGCAAGCAACTTGTATATACCCATTACAATGTGGTAGTCGCCGTTTCGGGAGACACCGACATTCAGAAATGCACCAACCACCTGGAGAATGCTTTCAGCCGTTTGGGAATACACATTTCCAAGCGTGCCTTCAACCAGTTGGAACTCTTCGTAAATTCGTTCCCGGGCAATTGCTATGGAATGGATCCCGATTACGACAGGTTTCTCACCTTGTCTGATGCTGCAAGTTGCCTGATGTATAAGGAACACATCGTGCATAGTGAAGAAACTCCATTGAAGGTCTATTATACCGACCGCCAGGGTGTGCCGGTGGCAATAGACATCACAGGTAAGGAGGGCAAAGAGAAGTTGACCGACAACTCCAACTTCTTCTGCCTAGGTCCGTCCGGCTCCGGCAAATCGTTCCACATGAACAGCGTTGTCCGCCAGTTGCACGAGCAGGGAACCGACATCGTAATGGTCGATACTGGTAACTCTTATGAGGGACTGTGTGAATATGTCGGTGGCAAGTATATCTCTTATACAGAGGAGAAACCTATCACCATGAACCCTTTCAACATCACAAGGAAGGAGTTGAACATCGAGAAGATAGACTTTCTGAAAAATCTCATCTTGTTGATTTGGAAAGGCTCAGCAGCACAAATACCGGAGTTGGAGATGCGAGTCGTAGAACAACTGGTGACAGAATACTATGACGTTTACTTCGATGGAGCAAAAGGTTACACCGCCATTCAGAAGGAAAGCATACGCAAGAACATTGCCGCCTTTGAGAAGCGGCGTGGCATTGAACCACACTTAATAAAGGAACATGTGGAGATGGCATTGCAAACATTGGAAGAGCAGCGGAAGTCGCTCGTTGTGGAAAGCCTTTCGTTCGATACCTTCTATGATTTTGCCACAGAGCGACTCGTACAGATATGCGATGAGAACAACATTAACACGATAGACTGTGACAACTTCACTTACATGCTGCAGAACTTCCACAAGGGAGGCAAGTACGAAAAAATTCTCAATGAAAATGTTGACAGTACACTTTTCGACGAGACATTCATCGTCTTCGAGGTGGATGCCATCAAGGAGAACAAGCAGCTCTTCCCTATTGTCACGCTCATCATTATGGACGTGTTCCTGCAAAAGATGCGCCTGAAGAAAAACCGCAAGTGCCTTGTCATCGAAGAGGCATGGAAAGCCATCGCTTCACCCCTCATGGCAGAGTACATCAAGTATCTGTACAAGACGGCGAGAAAATTCTGGGCGAGTGTGGGTGTCGTGACACAGGAAATACAGGACATCATCGGCAGTGAGATTGTGAAGGAAGCCATCATCAACAACTCTGACGTGGTGATGCTGCTCGACCAGAGCAAGTTCCGCGAACGCTTTGACACGATCAAAGCCATCCTTGGCTTGACGGATGTTGACTGCAAGAAAATTTTCACGATTAACAGACTGGACAACAAGGACGGTCGCAGTTTCTTCCGTGAAGTATTCATCCGCCGTGGCAGTACCAGCGCTGTATATGGAGTCGAAGAACCGCATGAGTGCTACATGACCTACACAACGGAACGTGCGGAGAAGGAAGCACTCAAACTCTATAAGCGAGAACTCAAGTGCAATCACCAGGAGGCTATTGAAGCCTACTGCCGTGACTGGGATGCCAGCAGCATAGCAAAGTCGTTGCCGTTTGCACAGAAGGTCAACCAGGCAGGACATGTACTCAACCTGTCAAAGAACAACAGTTAAACAGAAAATCAAGATGAACAGATTACACCTTATTATAATAACAGTCCTGACAACCCTTTCTGTTGAGGTACACGCCCAGTATTACAGCGTGAACTTCGACAAGAAGACTGTTGCGGCCATGGCTGCTGCCTACAATACGGAAGCTGTAGCTGAGGGTTATTATAACGAGCAAATCAGTGCCATCTTGAAACATTACAATGCCGCTGAGGTGGCTACCGCCGGCATCTTCGCCAGCAAGTTTCTGGAGCGCAAGGCATTGACCGACCTTGGCATTTGGAGCAATTCCACGGAGAATTACTACTATCGGCGCATCCATTCGATGGTGGCCGACAAGATTATGCCAAAAATATGGACTGTAGCCAAGATGATGATACAGTCCCCACAGACTGCACTCTATTGGTGCAGTTATCTTATGAAGGTTTGTGACGACACGAAGTCCCTGTGTATGCAGTTTGAAAGTGTCGTTACAAACAGCACCCTTACTTTCTCAGACATCACCTTCCTGGAAATCAGCAAGGAGATGGCGCAGATATTCAACTTGTCGGAACTCGGTAATGTCGACTTCAAGAAGTTGATTGACGACATTGCCAAGATACCAGGCAATTTTACCAAAGAAAATCTCAAAGCCGACATTGACAATCTCTATCAGACAGGGGCTGGAC
>CAVCAW010000104.1:5952-6748 GCA_963600315.1 Bacteroidaceae bacterium
ATGGAAAGGTCGGCAATATCATTGATATTTACGACAATTACAAAGACCTTTTCGAGTCCTTCGACAAAAGCGCCGGCAACACCCTTCTTGGTTTGATTGGCGGTAAGGACAACGTGGCTGCTCTTTTCAATGCCAGCGATTACAACATCAGTTCATGGATGACTGACTATCTGAGCAGCACCGAAGGAAAGTATTACACCCAGCGTTGGTACATAGCAAGAAGAGATAAAGGAAGCGTCAGCTTGTGTGATTACTATCCGCCGACTGACGATGATGCTATTCTGAAAGGTGACCATTGGTATCGTATCAATACGAGTGATGCCAATTTCTCTCCGAACAGCACCCAGCGTGAAGCCATTCTCCAGAACTCGGAGAACCATGCCGGCTGGTCACGGAGCAAAGTGCAACAGATGAATAATCAGAAGGACGGTTACACCTACACCTTTACCAACTACCTCTCCGCTTACATCATCAGCAGCAAGAAGAAAGGTCAGACCAAGAAGGCTTATGCTTATGAAATCCACGTGACAAAGAGTTGGAACAACGTGGAAGAGGTTTATGAAGATGTTTTTGACTCCTACTCCATGGATTTGAACACCTTCAAGCGCCAGCTGCAGGCCAGACTGTCTGAATACAATGACAATGAAGACGGATATACCTACTATATAGCATCCGATGCAAGGAACTATTATCAGGCAACAGATGCCACCAAACTGAAAGGTGTCGAGAGTGTTACCATCAGCGTTACTTGTTCAGACGGTGTCACCCTCGCCCAAGGCACCACACAGTACAAGTG
>CAVCAW010000105.1:0-6745 GCA_963600315.1 Bacteroidaceae bacterium
AAAACAGATGACACATTTTTTTCACATTCAACGCACGCTGTTCGCCAGCCTGCTCAGCTTGATAACCGTTGCTACTTATGCAAGTGTCAACTTACGACAAAGCGGTGTGATTTATCGCATCATCTGCGTATCAACTGGTACAGCTCTAACCAATGGAAACAGCAGTAGTCCTAATGCATATCTCACAGCTACCAATATGGACATAGATAGCAATGGGCAAGACTGGATGGTCATTCCATTAAGCACAAGTGATGAAACATATACATTTGTCAATCCTCACTATGGTATGAGCATTGACATGGCTCCCAAAGCCTCACAGCCATATCGTCTACTTCAATGGACGAGTGATGCGACCAATGAGAATCAACAGTTTGTGGTAAAGACTGTAGATGCCAATACAGACATCGTACAATTTCTTACCAGCGACGGCACTCGTGCTATGACACTACGAGGAGATGGCACAGTCTACATGGACGAGAATCTTACAGCAACTAATAGCCATTTCCGCCTAGAAGCTACAACAAAAACGTACGACACCCCATTAAAAGGACTTACATACATTTTTCGTCACAAAAAAACAGGAAAGGTGCTCGACAATATGAACAGTAACACGAGCGGTGCGTTTATATTTGCCAACAACTACGAAGAAGGCAACTACGGTCAACACTGGAAGTATCGTCCTGTATCGTACAAAAGCGGAAGCAAGACCATCACAGCCGCCGTGCTTTACAACGAAAAATACGATTATGCCATTGATGCTGGGCTGAACGGCAAAAAAAAGCCATTGCAATATAGTCTTCAAGCTTCAAATACCAATCAACAAGTTACATTTGTCGGCGTAAGCGATCAAGAGGGTGTCTACCAATTACGGTACACATATAACGACACAAACTACTATTTGGAAACAGACGAGACGAATTCTACCTCAATGACCAATGACAGCACAAGCGAAAATACCTATTTCACACTTGAGGCCACCGATGCTCCCTATATCCAAAAGAATGATTGGGAGAATGAAAATGTTTTTGCTGTAAACAAAGAGGAGGGGCATGCCACTTACATCCCCTATCCCTCCACATCTACTCTCCACGCTGATATAGACCGCTATAACCGCCCATGGCTCGACCCACAGAATAATGGACGATGGTTGTCACTCAATGGCAAATGGAAAATTAACTTTGTGAAAGACCCCAATCTTCGTCCTGGTGCAGAGACATTCTATGCTGACTCAGCAGATGTAAGCGATTGGGACGATATTGAAGTACCCTCTTGCGTGGAAATGAAGGGTTACGGCGATCCTTGGTACATCAACGTCAACTATCCTTTCGAAGACAATCCTCCTTTCCTAAAGATGAAGAGCAATCTCTACAATTCAGTTTCTTCTTTTCGACGCACGTTCAAATTGCCTACTGACTGGACAGACAATCGCATCTTCCTACATTTCGACGGCATATATAGCGGTGCATACGTTTGGGTGAATGGTGAGAAAGTAGGTTATACGCAAGGAGCTAACAACGATGCAGAATTCGACATCACCTCCTACGTACGTCAGGGCGAGAACAACCTAAGCGTTCAAGTATTCCGTTTCACTGATGGTTCTTATCTTGAAGGTCAAGATATGTGGCATATGAGTGGTATTCATCGCGACGTATATCTTTTCGCTACTCCTCGTACATACCTCCGCGACCATAGCATTACTTCTACACTCGCTGCAGATGATGATTATCAAAGTGGTTCGCTAAGTATGTCGCTGACAATGAACAATCGTGATGGCGAAGCGGCAGAGAAGTCGGTTAGCGTACGGTTATTTTCACCCTCTGGAAATAAGATAGCTGAGCAGACGGCACTATTTACTTTCGCTGCAGGAGACTCTATTGAGCAAACAAAAACAATTGAATTCAGTTCGCTGTCCAATCTCGAACTTTGGACTGCAGAAACCCCCAACCTATATACGCTTGATATTGTACAGTTAGATGCAGATGGTAATGAAGAGGAAGCCTTTGCTACTAAATATGGTTTCCGCCATATTGAAATACCATCTTCGGACAACCGAGTATACATCAATGGTAAGCAGATTTACTTTAAGGGAGTCAACACACAAGATACACACCCACTCCGCGGACGTTCTATCGACGTAGAAACGATGCTTAAAGACATCACTATGATGAAACAGGCCAACGTAAATACCGTGCGCTGCAGTCATTACCCACGTCAAGCAAAAATGAATGACATGTTCGACTTCTATGGTCTTTACGTGATGGACGAGGCCGACTTGGAATGCCACAAGGACTGGGACAACCATAACTCATCAAACATGAGCACAGGCATCACCTCCAAGTACTCATGGAAAGCAGCTTTCAATGACCGGGAACGCCGTATGGTGCTACGTGACCGGAATCATCCTAGCATTGTATTCTGGAGTATGGGTAATGAGAGCGGCTATGGTTCGAACTTAACCTCAAACTATAATTTAATCAAGAGTCTCGATTCTTCTCGCCCAATCCACTACGAGGGTGCAACTAAAGCTAATCAAGGTTCCACTGGTACCGACCTATGGAGCTATATGTATCCTGAAGTAAGTCTTGTAGAGACACAAGCCAACAGCAACTGGGCAAAACAGCCATACTTTATGTGCGAATACAATCACTCAATGGGAAACTCGACAGGTAACTTACAAGAGTATTGGGATGTAATTGAATCTAGCAAGTATGGCATTGGCGGTTGTATTTGGGACTGGGTAGACCAGTCAATCTACTCAGCTGACGACATCAAGGCCAATACACTAACAAAAAATGGCTTCAACAAGTATAAGACAGGTTTTGACTGGAACGATGCTCCACACCAAGGAAACTTTGTAAACAACGGTATCATCACCGCTGACCGTGCCTGGAACGGTAAACTCACCGAAGTAAAGAAGGTATACCAGTATGTAAAGTTTAATTATGACACCAATACGCAGCAAATTACGCTGAAGAACACATACGATTTCACTACTATAGACAATAGTTACACGCTTAAAGCTACCCTATTGTCCGATGGACACGAAGTAGAATCTGCCAATATTACTTCCATCAACATCGAGCCTGACAGCGAAAGCACAATTCCACTACCTTTCTCATACAAAATTACTGACTATGCAGGAAAGGAACTCCTGCTCAATGTTGAGCTTCTTCGCAACGACTCTACCGAATTCTCGCCTGCTGGTTTCTCAATAGCATCGGCACAATTCTGCATTCAAGAACACGATGAGCTTCCAATTGTTAATACATTTGGATGCGAAAAACTACGTCTCAGCAAGGTCGGACTCAACAATTCCATTGGCAACAGCAAGGTTGCCATACAATACAACACCGTAAACGGCACTATCAGAAGTTGGAAACAAAATGGCATAAATGTCTCAAAATTGAACACATATCCAGACTACGACAACTATCGCTGGATTGAAAATGACGCTCCCTACAACAGCGATCCGTCTTACAGCTCTAGCAATGGCATTAATAGTCGAACAGTCACCTACGATTTTTCCGAAGACAGTCTAACTGCTACACTAACCTTCGACGAAACAGGAACTAATGCTAATTGCGTACTTATCTACACTATCTACGCAAATGGCACTGTCGACCTCGAGACAATATTCACTCCTCAAGTGACAACCACCGATCTAGACACAGGACTTCGTCGTCTAGGCATCTCAATGCAATTTCCAGGAGATTTCTACAACGTAAGCTACTACGCACGCGGTCCACTTGAGAACTACAACGACCGTTGCACAGGATCGCCATTGGGTCGGTACACTAGTACTGTTTGGGATATGAATGAACGCTATCTGCGTCCACAATCCATGGGCAACCGCATGGATATGCGCCAGCTTGTGCTTGCCGACACCTCGGGTAACTATATACAAATCGACGCAGAAGGACAAGTAGCATTCTCAACATTATACTGGAACGATGCTAAACTGAAGAGTTACAAACACTCTTGGGAACTTCCACTCTCTGCAAAGGATTCATATCGCACCATTTATGCTCATTTTGACTACATGCAACGTGGACTAGGATCAGGAAGTTGTGGTCCGCAGCCCCTAAGCAAGTATCTCATCCCCACATCGGGAACTTACGGCTACAAACTGCGTTACACGACATTCAATAGCATTGAAGATACTGATACCACAATGACTATTGCAAAACATATAGACGAGTTGAAAATAACACACGATGCACGTTATGTCAGTGTCATTGGTCAGATTGAAACAGGCACCAAAGTTAGCCTCTATAACGTGGGCGGAGTGCTCATAGATACAGCAACAGCCAACAGTCCCACCTCACGCCTCAATCTCTCACTCGTAGGACTTCCTGTAGGCTCCTATATCGTGCAAATTAACGTCGATGGTTCAGTACGCTCACACAAGATTCTAAGATAAACTGCGGATTGCAAGACAAGGATTAACAATCAATTATGAGGAATGCCACATATAGTTTTCCTCATAATTTGTTCTTAGTGAGGTCCAATAAAACTTTTTTAAACAATTATTGCTGTCCGGCCGGACAGCAATAATTGTTTTTATACACATCCAAAGATAGTCAAAAGGGCTGATACCTCGTGAGAAGTGTCAGCCCTAATTTGTTAGTCGAAAAGTTTTACCGGACAGCAATATTAAACAATATAAATCGCCCGTTTTTAGGAAAAACAGGCGATTTATATTTGACTAGCACAATTTTGCAAAACAGCTAGCCTCTATGGGATGCACATAACATACACCTTACATCATATCTATGGAGCGCTTTATGAAGTCTACCAAGTCTTTACCCTTAAGAAGACCATTTTGGAGCATAGCCAAATCTATAAGGTGACGTACTTTAGAGTCCGTTTTAGCGAAGTCTGCAAGAACATCCTTCTTCTTGGTCTCTTCAACCTGAATATCGCTATTACACTTCTCCAAGTCTTTTTTCATTTCATCGGTGAATTCACCATCTTTTGTCTTTGACTGTTCATCACGCAACACGGTCTGGCGAGCTCTCAGACCCTTAATTTCAGCATTGATAGGCTTGAGTTTCTCTGTCACGTTCTCTTTCAGCGCAGCATTAATATTGGCGACTACGGGATGGTCACAATTGAGAATAAAACTATACATGTCAGGCATTTCTCCATAGAAAGCCATTCCTGATTGCAAACGGCTCATCTCCTTCATGCGTCGCATATATTCACTCTGGGTAATCGTTACAGGCTGGGCTTCCTTACCCATAGCCTGAACCTCAATATTAAACTCACTCTTATCTAACGCAGGCATCTGAGTCTTAAAGCAAATTGACAAATTCTCTGCATCATCTGCATCTACCGCAATTTGCTCTTCGTCCTTTGGTATAAGTCGGCTAACTATATCGCCATCAATGCGACTGAAACGAGTTTTCTCTAATTTTTGTTCAAGCATACCCACAAGAGGTGTGTCTAACTGACCATTCATGACAAGCACACTATAGCCCTTAGCTTTAGCTTCTTCAATATAGTTGTATTGTTTCTGCAAATCTGAAGTATATAGGTAAACGAGCGTACCATCTTTGTCTGTCTGGTTGTCTTTTATAAGTTCTTTGTACTCATCCAGTGTAAAATACTTGCCTTCAGAATCTTTCAGCAATGTAAACTTGCTAGCCTTGTCGTAGAAATCAGGTTCACTGAGAAGTCCGTAGTTAATAAACAACTTTAGGTCATCCCATTTATCTTCATAGGTTTTGCGATTTTCCTTGAAAATAGACTCAAGCCGATCACTTACTTTCTTGGTGATATATTTGGATATTTTCTTAACGTTAGCATCACTTTGCAAATAAGAGCGGCTGACATTGAGAGGGATATCCGGAGAATCTATGACTCCATGAAGAAGAGTAAGAAAATCGGGGACGATATTCTCTACTGAGTCCGTAACAAATACTTGGTTGCAATAGAGTTGGATCTTGTTTCTACGCAAATCAAGCTCATTCTTAATTTTAGGGAAGAACAACACACCAGTTAAGTTAAATGGATAATCCACATTGAGGTGTATCCAGAAAAGTGGCTCTTCATACCCAGGGTAAAGGTCACGATAGAACTTGAGATAATCCTCTTCCTTCAATTCCGATGGCTTCTGCTTCCAAATAGGAGCACAATCATTGATTATGTTGTCTTCATCAGTCTCTTGCTCTTTGCCATCTTTCCACGTAGTTTTCTTGCCGAACGCAATCTTAACTGGCAAGAAATGACAATATTTGCGCAAAAGTTCTTGAATCTTATTCTTTTCAAGGAATTCCTTGCAATCATCATCGATATGCAGCACAATGTCAGTGCCGCGGCTGTACTTTTCTGCATCTTCCAAGGTAAACTCTGGTGTACCAGTACAACTCCATTTAATCGCTTTGCTACCCTCTTTGTAGCTAAGAGTAATGATATCCACCTGTTTGCTGACCATAAAGGCAGAATAAAAGCCCAATCCAAAATGACCAATTATAGCATTGGCAGAATCTTTGAATTTTGCCAAAAAGTCAGTAGCACCAGAAAATGCAATCTGATTGATATAGCGATCAATCTCCTCTTCTGTCATACCAATACCCCTGTCGCTGATGGTCAGAGTGTTAGCTTCCTTGTCTATCTTAACTCGAACGGTCAAATCCCCCATGTCACCAGCAAACTTTCCGGTTTCATTCAAGATCTTTAGTTTCTGTGTAGCATCAACAGCATTAGACACTAATTCACGTAGGAAAATCTCGTGATCACTGTA
>CAVCAW010000106.1:0-6628 GCA_963600315.1 Bacteroidaceae bacterium
CCTAATGACCATAGGGTTTATAGGGTAATGGGGAGCACCAAAGGTTGTTCCTCCTTCCTTGTCATAGTTAACGTGGCTTGCCATCAGATAAAATCTGGTGTGTTTCAGATGAAAATTCACATAGACGTTTATTATAGGGTGGTTGCCTACCTTTGTGATGTTATCGGCCGATTGGTTAGCGTACAGCCCGAGCGCAGGACTGTAAGTGGACGCATAGTATTTTGAGAAATACGACAAGTCGGCGCCAAACTCAGTGTTTAGGACTTTGGCTATGCGGAATTTAAGATAGATGTTCGTGTATGCGGTGATGCTGGGAAGGGGTAATATTTCCTTGTTGCTGGTAGCCTGCCATATGATGGAATTCTCCCAATTTAAAATTCCAAATTTGAAATTTTTGTCTAATGCAATCGCAAATACGGAAATATTCTTTGAGGTTTGAGCAACTTCTGTGTTCAATGTGGATTTTCCCTCGGCAGAAGTCAGAGATACCGTGTTGAAATATGTGTAGTTCGTGATATTATATGCGTCGCCTCTAAGTCGAAGTGCAAGTTTTTTGCTTTCCAGCGTGATGCCAATGTTGTTTGTGAGCTGTTTGGACAAGTTGCTGTTGTCCCACCATAGATAGGTGGACTGGTAATGGCGATAGAAGAATGTGGGGGTTTTGTTAACTGACGAAGCCCTTAACGACAAGTCTACAGAGTCTTTGAATAATGCAACGCTAAGTGTGCCACGCCCTTTCAATTCGTATTCCCCCCAACGATTGTTCTCGTTTGAAGTTTGAACAGATAGTAAATAATTCAGCAGTGGACTTTTTTCACGAAAAATCTGTGCCCCAACGCTAAGACGGTTCTCTGTGAAGTTTTCTCGTCCTTGCAGTCCTGGCATCTTGTAGTTGTTGAAATCGTGTTTAGCATAAATGCGTATGCCTGCCGACAAGTATTTGTTAAGCCCTTCGCTTAATTCCAAAGCAAGGTAGTTTGATACCGACACATTGTCGATGTGTTCGTTGACGGAATCTCGGTTAAGGTAATTGTATGTATAGAAATCGGAGAGTGATTGGTTGGCCAAAAACTTACGGCTGTTCGAACCAATCTTTATCGTGTGAATGATGCTGCTGACGGGTATGAAGACAGTGGAGTCTTTCACTTTAGTAGTCTTTTCCAACTTATCCTTAATGTCATCTTTCTCAATCTCTTTTGCGGATATGGCACCGGCAGGTATAGCCATGATTGGTTTGATGCTGTCTTTTCGCATGTTGACAGAATTTGTTGTGAGGGTTGCCGTCTTGCTATATCCGATACTATACCGATGATTGAACTGAATTCCGTTAATGTGCATCTTGTTCCACACCTTGTTCAGGTTTGTCGGAATTTCCTTGGTCGTATAGTTTGTTGGGAACTTTTGGGGATTCATGACATATTCGTCATCAGTTATTCCTCCGTTTTCGCGCGTTTTAAGGTAGTTGGCGAACACTAGCCAGTGAGCCTTGTAGCGATCTTTTATTACCGAACCGTAGAAATTGAAACCGAAGTCTGCTGTAGACTGGTTGTCATGGTAGCCTCGACCATACAGATAATCCAGATTAAAGCCGATACCAGCATCCTTGTTTATATTTACTGCGTATTTTGCCGACAGGTAGTCTTCACCGTTGTCGCTGTCACCACATTCGTGATAAGTGAGGTTAGTAATGGGAGAGTAGGTGTTTGTGAAGTGAAATGTGTTGATGTCTTTGATGAAGAAATCGTATGGCTGTGTAAATATGTAGTCTGACATTTCTGGACGTAGGCTATATAGCTTTGATATGCGTGGTGAGCCGATGTTGCCCAATGAACTATAGAACCATTTTCTGCCTGTAGTGAACGAACTGTTTTGAAACAAGTGGGCTGTTGTGTCAACTGCCACCGAGTCGAATAGCCCGCTTTGATCGCTTATCGTCCATGTGCGGATTCCACGCTTTGCCTTGGCGCGTTCTTCAGCCTTCTTGTCTTTGTTCTTGCTTGGGTTGCTCTTGATAACCCTGTTGTCTTCATCGCGTAAGGTCTGTCCGAAAACAATGGTGATGCTAAACAAAAGGAGTATCAGTGACGTTATTTCTCGTCTTGCTATTGTGCTATGTAGGGATAACATATAATTTTCAAATGCTTTTTGTGGCAAAGCATGCTCCTGTGTCTTGTGAGTAATACTATATAATCCTGTCTCAAACTGCAAAAATACTAAAAAACGACAGTAATCTCGCATTCTTACGTAAAGAAAAGGGTCGTGCCGGTTTGGCGCGACCCTTTTCTTTTATTACGGTTTGTAGATTCTTAATGGTTATTTGGTTTCGGGAGCCTCGTCAATGAGCTCCATGAATTGGTCAAGTTTTGGTGTTATGATAATCTGCGTGCGGCGGTTGCGCTGACGGCCTATCTCAGTATTGTTGTTGGCGATGGGGTTATATTCGCCTCGTCCTGCAGCTGAAAGCCGTTTTGGGTCTACGCCATAAGTGTTTTGCAGGGCTTGAACTACAGATGATGCACGCAGAGCACTGAGATCCCAGTTGTTGCGAATGTTGGTGCGGCTGATAGGCACGTTGTCGGTATTACCCTCAATAAGAACCTCGTAGTCCTTGTAGTCCATGATAATCTTCGCAATCTTGCTTAGAGTCTCACTGGCACGGTCGTTGATTTCGTAGCTTCCTGACTTGTAAAGCATGTTGTCAGCCAATGAAATGTATACCACACCCTTAAGAACCTGAACGTCAACTTCCTTCAATTCGTCACGACTCAGAGAACGTGTGAGTTTGTTACTGAGCGCCTGGTTAAGAGAGTCGCTCTTCGATTTTGCCTCAACCAAATGCTTTATGAAGGCGTTGGAGGCGTTGATTTCGTCAACGAGCTTTGATATGTTGACGTTGCCCTGAGTGTTTTGGTTTAGACTGTTGTCCAACGATTTTTGGAGCTCTGAATACTGCTGCCTCAGTTCGGTATTCTGTCTTTGAGCATCATTGAGTCTGTCTTCTATGTTCTTTCCGTTTGTCTGGCTTTTTGCCAAATCAATCTGCGAAGATTGGTACTTTTCCTGAAGTGAGCCGAACTCCTTCTGAAGTGAAGCATAATCGCTTTGAAGACTTTCGTAGGTTTTCTTTGACACACAGCTCGATAGGCTTAATGTCAGGCAAGCCAAAAAGGCTACTAAGATAGTTGATTTCTTCATTTCGGTTGTTGTTTTTATTGTTTTTGCAAATGTTACCGTAAAGTAAATCGGATGCAATGTTAGCGATAAATATGTTAGCGTCCAACTTTATTCGCTTATTTTAGGACATTATGCTGGATAATTTATGTTTTTTAATAGACAATAGCTATTTGCAACTGTCTCTATCGGCAATCTCAATATGTTTTATGGAAACTCCGGCGCTTCACGAATTTTTGTTTAGAGATTGCATGTAGCTTCGCAACTTGTTCTCTGCGTTATTGTCTTGCCCTTCCCATAGTTTCATATCTTTCAGCTTGTCGGGCATATATTGTTGTTCGACGTAATGTCCTGGGAAATCGTGAGGATATTTGTAATCGGCACCATAGCCAATATCTTTCATTAGCTTTGTCGGCGCATTGCGCAGATGCAGCGGTACGGGAGCATTGCCAGTTTCTTCAACAATCTGCAAGGCTTTGTTGATTCCCAAGTATGCCGAATTACTCTTGGGTGAGCATGCTAGATATACAGTTGCCTCGGCCAGGGGAATACGACCCTCTGGCCAACCAATTCTCTCTACAGCTTCAAAAGCAGCGTTAGCCAAAAGTAAGGCGTTAGGGTTCGCAAGCCCTACATCCTCAGAGGCAGATATTACAAGCCTACGCGCAATAAATTTCGGGTCTTCTCCGCTCTTTACCATGCGTGCCAGCCAATATAGTGCGGCATCTGGGTCGCTGCCTCTTATGCTCTTTATGAATGCCGATATGATATCATAATGCAATTCCCCATTTTTGTCGTACATTGTAGGGTTTTGCATTATTTGGGTTTTTACCGTTTTGTTGCTGATTACGATTGTGTCATTGGGACCATAAGACGACACTATGGTATCAAGTATGTTGAATAGTTTTCGGCCGTCGCCACCGCTGTACTGAAACAGTGCTTCTGTTTCTTCTGTTACAACCTTGCGCGACTTGAGTATCGTGTCGCAGGTAACTGCTTTGTTAAGCAGTTTGCCTAAGTCGGCATCGTCCAGACTTTTTAGAGTATAAACCTGGCACCTTGAAAGCAAAGGTGTAATCACCTCAAAAGAAGGATTTTCTGTTGTTGCGCCTATCAGAGTCACAATACCTTTTTCCACTGCTGCAAGTAGCGAGTCTTGTTGTGACTTGCTGAATCGGTGTATCTCGTCAATAAACAAGATTGGGGTGGGGGAATCAAAGAAACTGCTGCTCGAAGCACGGTCAATAACCTCCCTAACGTCTTTCACTCCGCTGTTAATGGCGCTCAGTGTGAAGAATGCTGTTTTCACAGAGTTAGCAATGATTTGCGCTAGGGTCGTTTTTCCTACACCCGGAGGCCCCCACATGATGAATGAGCAGACATGCTTGTTGTCTATCATGCGCCTCAAGGCCTTGCCCTCACCTACAAGGTGCTCCTGCCCGACATAATCATCAAGACATGTGGGCCTCATTCTCTCTGCCAAAGGTATAGCCATTTTCCTATTTAGTTTCTTCTCGGTTGTCCGATTATTAAAATGCAAAAATAGTCATAATTCGTCTGCCTGGTAAGTCTTTTCTCATTAAAAAAAAGTAATTTTGCATCATCTTTTACAGACTTGGTCCCATAGCTTAGCTGAATAGAGCGTCAGATTCCGGTTCTGAAGGTCGAGGGTTTGAATCCCTCTGGGATCACAAAGAAGACGGCAATTCACCGTCTTTTTTTTGTGATTAATAAGCGAAATGTGAAAAGATTTCTCGTTTTGCGATTTTGAACGATTTTCTTAGACAATTGTTTTGCGTTGCGTGTTCACGCTTTGCTAACATGAAAATGTTGGGCAGACGTCTGAATTCCGGCCGAAACAGATATCAATTCTCGCGGAAACGGGCATTCGCTTTGGGGGAAACTGACGACAATTTCAGCTGAAATTCAACTGTTAACTCTGCAATATGTGTTTGGCGTAAGGGTTCTGATTGTCCAGTGTTGTCCACGGTAAAGTGGGTCTTTACCTTCGGACTAAATGTGGGTGTCGTTGCCTACGTTTTGTCGTTGCCAATGACCGTGTTCTTGTCATTCGCACATACGAAACGTAAGTGCAGTTTTCGTCTTATACAGCTTAGCCACACTTCTTTTTTTTATGTATTTCCCTCACTCAATTATAAGCCAGTCGCCTTGTAAAATTTTCTACTGAGTCACAATAAGCAATATCATTACATGTAACAAAAAAGGCTTCCGATTAAGGAAGCCTTTGTACGCCCTCAGGGGTTCGAACCCTGGACCCATTGATTAAGAGTCAATTGCTCTACCAACTGAGCTAAGGACGCTTTGTCATTGATTTCTCAATTGCGATGCAAAAGTAGTGCTTTTTTTTTGTTCGCCAAAGATATTTGGAAAGAAAAATCAAGTTTTTTTTGAAATCCATGTTTTTGTACCCTATAAAGTTGTCTTTATTTAGTAATTTCGCAGATATGAAACATCTGTTGGTTATAGTCGTGTCATTGGTAATGTGCGGTGTGGTCATCGGGCAGAACTTAACGGACAATGGGGTCCTTGATTTTGCTGCAAGGTTTTTTTCCTCGGGCTTTGGAACAGGTGGCACTGATGCTGTTGATTGTAAAAGTCGCAGTTTTGTAACAAATGGAGTCAGGGCATTTAGAGCTGATGACCTTGAAATAGTTTGCCGCAATTCTAACAATGTGATTGTTGCTCGGATTGATGGGAAAGGTTTTGTTGCCGTCAGTGGAACTGACGAACAATTGCGGGTGGCGGGCTATGGTTATAGTAGCGGTGACTCTGTGCCAGCACAATTATCGGGATTGCTTGCTGGAAATAGTGGGGTGAGCTGTGGCTACTGTGACATTTATGCTAACTGGGCAAAGACTGATGGCTTTGTGCTGCCAGTGTTACCTATGGTGAAGAGTGTTCGTCATCAGGGGGCTCCCTTCAACAGTTTATGTCCTTATTATATATATGACGATGGGGCAATATCTTTGGAACGTTGCCTGGTGGGTTGTGTCGCCACAGCTGCTGAACAGATTGTGAGCCACTATGCGTATCCGGAATTCTTGAAAGACAGTATTGCTGGCTTTGCATCGACCAATAATGGTGAGTTGCCATGCATTCCCGCTGGTACACGAATAGATTTTGATAATATATTGGATAAGTACGAAGGTGGTGACTATACTGTTAAACAAGCCAATGCGGTAGCAGAACTTTCGTATTACTTGGGCATTGCATGTAAGATGAATTGGGCTGTTGGATCATCCGGTGCTAGGATAGAGCGACTTGTGGAACCACTACGCCGAGCCTTTGGTTATCGCTATGTGCGCTGTCTCAATAGCTATGAGTATTCTCCCCGTAGGTGGTTTGACTTGATTATGACGGAACTCACGGCAGGCAGACCTATATTGTATGCGGGTTACACTACAAATGGTGGAGGTCACGCTTTTGTTGTAGATGG
>CAVCAW010000107.1:0-6373 GCA_963600315.1 Bacteroidaceae bacterium
TCCAGTCGCCTGCCGAACCCTTCAATCGGGTGTTGATACCAGTTAAAATTGCCATGTCTTTGTATCTTTTCCCCTTGCGCCCGGTCCTTAGTCGGGTGTTTTGTGCAGGGGGAGCCTTTCAGGGGGGGGCGCCAACGATCCTCTCGCTTGCTGCTGCCAGCCGGCCTTGCCGTAGCTCTTGCTGCTGCCATCGGCGGTTCGCGCGCTTTTTTTTACCGCCTTGGGTTGACTTCAGTAGCCTTTGCCGAGACTTCTTTTCGTTGCCTTCAGTAGCTTTGTCGAGACCTCTTTTCGCCGTCCTTTCCCTTTTTGGCGCTGCAAAAATACAACCTTTCTCCCACGCCACATCACTTGCCTGTATTTGCCTACAGATAAACGTATTTACCTACAGTTACATGCCTATGCCTGCATTTCCACCCCCTCCAAACTCCACCAAAAGTAGGCCACCACCCCTCCCCACAAGCACAGTCCTCCCCCCAATTTAGCCCCTCACAGGCCAAATATGCGGCCGCCGGCAAGAAAAAAAGCCGCCAAGCCAGATATTTTTTGTACCTTTGTACCACGAGCAAAACAACTCGAATAAGTCAATTAAATCGTATAATATGCTTAAATTCAGGGAGTTCTATATAATTTTACTGCACAATCAATCCATTCGTAATCTTGATGCCGCGGTTGGTTTTCTACAAGCATCAGAATATTTTTCTTGATAATCTGCTGATTGCTTGCAAGTGGCTGAAACTCAGTGCCTATTTCCTTTAGAAAAGCACAAAAGAAACAAACGAGAAACAAGAATTGCACTAAACCCCAAAAGGAAAGCATCGGTAAACAAAAATTAACACGGAAACGAACGGCAATTTTCCGATTGTGGGAAATTAAACTGTGAGCGGTTTTGTTGTGGAAGTGACATAAAATGATGAAAACTATGTAAAACAAATGAGTTTATGTTGCACTCAAACCATCTTTGAATTCCTCCATAAAAAGCGGTGGAAGGTGAGAAATACTCACAAAGTTGCTAAATAAGCATAAATAATCAATCAAATACATCTTGGTTTCATATCTTTTGATTACCTTTGTACATAAATGACAACTTATGGAAAATAAGGATTTGAACAGGCTAAAGGTTGTACTCGCCGAAAAGAAGAAGACAAACAAATGGTTAAGCGAACAACTTGGCAAGGACAAAACAACAATATCGAAATGGTGCACCAATACTTGTCAACCAGATTTAAAAATGCTGATAGCAATATCAAAAGCACTAAATGTAGATATTAATGAACTAATAGCAAAGCAAAATGAGTAACAAAAGTAATAATCAAGGAAGAGCATATGAATTTATCAGCTTGATATCTTTGTATGAAGCCATAAAAGCAATACGTCCAGCAGAAATAGTTCATAACAGTAGCTATGATGCTGCAAAAGTTGCGTGGGAAACCATTGGCAGTGAAAACAAGGCGCTTTATACATTAAGTGCAAAATCAACGATACAGACGATTTTTGCTTTAGAGCCAAACATTGTCGAAGTCAATGACGATATTCTAAAATTATACATTCAACCTGACCAGCAAGGTGAAGTTGCCGATGTACGTGATATCATTATTGAGAGAAGTGACATAATATGGGAAATTGGACTTAGTTTAAAACATAACCATATGGCAGTCAAACATAGCCGTATTGCCAAGTCATTAGATTTTGGAAAAAAATGGTACGGCGTTAAATGTTCAGATGCGTATTGGGAAGATGTTAAACCAATATTTGATTTTCTTGAACAGGAAAAGGCGAAAGGTACATATTTTCGTGATCTAAATTCGAAAGAGGACGAGATCTATGTACCCCTCCTTGAAGCTTTTGTTAAAGAGATTCAAAGTCAGATAAAAAAAGATGCAAAAATACCACGTCGACTTGTAGAATACTTGTTGAGCAAATATGATTTTTATAAAGTAATTAGCTTGGATCAACAACGCCTTACCACCATTCAATCATTCAATATGTATGGGACTCTAAATAAGGCAAGTAGAGTGGCAGAACCAAGCTTAAAGGTACCAACTATAAAATTGCCAGAAAACATACTTTACATAGGTTTCAAACCTAACAGTAAAACTACAGTTATCATGAGTATGGATAATGGTTGGCAGTTCTCTTTTAGATTGCACAATGCCAAAGACGTTGTAGAACCTTCTCTTAAATTTGACGTTCAGATTGACGGAATGCCTGCCGATGTGAATTTGAAATATAATTGTAAATGGTAAAATATGGAAACAAAAGAAAAGACATTCTTGTCCATAGAGGAAGTAAATGAGATACTTCCGAGTGAACTGAAGATAGACGGTTTTAACAAATTGGAGCGTTCGGTATACACAACGGTCAGCGGAAAACCTCTGCCTGTCGTCAACTCCAAGTTGCATGAGAAAATGAGCTGCTATTGGTATAGTAGTGTGACAAAGTATTTCAAAGAAATCGGTGCGCAGTATATTTGTTTTACCACTGGAAATTTAGGTATTCTGATAATCCCGATTGATGAAGTCCTTGAATATAACCGTCATTCCGGGTGGAAATCCGAGAGTAAAAAAGGACGTCAATATCATGTTCGCATAAAACAAGAAGTTATTGATGATAACATCCTTCTGCAATTTGTAGAAACAAAAGAAGACATAACAAAATATTTAATCAAATATAATAAATGAATATTATAAGTCTATTCAGCGGCGCGGGAGGCCTAGACAAAGGTTTTCACAACGCAGGCTTCCACACTATTGTGGCAAATGAATTTGACAAGAAGATTTGCCCGACATTTAGAGCAAATTTTCCTGAGACCAACCTTATCGAAGGTGACATTAGAGACATCTCGTCAGATATGTTTCCACAAAATATTACAGGTATTATTGGCGGTCCACCTTGTCAATCATGGAGCGAAGCAGGTTCTCTCAAAGGCATAGAAGATGCGAGAGGACAATTGTTCTATGAGTACATCCGCATATTGAGAGACACACAGCCTTTATTCTTCGTTGCAGAGAATGTATCCGGAATGCTTGCAAAAAGACACTCTGAGGCAGTTTCCGGTTTCATGAAGCTTTTTGATGAAGCAGGGTACGATGTCAACTTGAAAATGCTCAATGCTAATGATTTCGATGTTCCAGAGGATAGGGACCGTGTTTTCTATATTGGATTCCGAAAGGACTTGCATATTGACGATTACGAATACCCTAAACCATTAGAGCATAAACCTACTCTACGCGAAGCTATTTGGGATTTACAAGATACGGCTATCCCGGCAAAAGACAAGAACCACACAAACGGTGATGAATGTGTAGTACCAAATAATGAATATTTTATTGGTGCGTTTTCTCCAATTTTCATGTCAAGAAATCGAGTCCGTTCGTGGGATGAACCTGGATTTACGGTTCAAGCCAGTGGTAGACAATGTCAGCTTCATCCTCAGGCCCCTAAAATGATTAAGGTTGAAAAGAACTTGCAAAAGTTTGTAGAGGGTAAGGAGCATCTTTATCGCAGAATGACCGTCAGAGAAGTCGCACGTGTGCAAAGTTTTCCAGACGACTATAAATTCATCTATGATGATGTAAATTACGGGTACAAGATGATAGGAAATGCCGTTCCCGTAAATCTTGCATACCATGTGGCGATGAGCATTATTGCCACATTGAAGAAACATAATATTGACATAAAAGATTAATGAACATCGTTTCGCTCTTCGCTGGTTGTGGC
The DNA here is from genome assembly GCA_963600315.1 of Bacteroidaceae bacterium. Lineage (GTDB taxonomy): Bacteria > Bacteroidota > Bacteroidia > Bacteroidales > Bacteroidaceae > UBA6382. Next base: position 3,721 of record CAVCAW010000107.1, read on the forward strand.
GGATTAGATTTAGGCTTTACAAAAGCAGGTTTCAATGTTATTTGGGCAAATGAATTTGATACGTCTATACACGAAACGTATAGACTTAATCACCCTAATACTATATTGAATACAGCTGATGTACGCACTCTATCTGATTCCGATATTCCTGAATGTGATGGCATTATTGGTGGACCGCCATGCCAAGCGTGGAGTGAAGGGGGCAAGCAATTAGGTATAAAAGACCCTCGAGGGCAATTGTTCCTCGACTATATTAGAATAGTAGATGCCAAGAAACCAAAGTTTTTTGTTATAGAAAATGTACAAGGAATCTTAGAGGATAAACACAAGGATTCTCTCAATGTATTTCTGGAATCTCTCAATCAAATTGGTTATAGAATAACATACGAACTGCTTAACGCTGCTGATTATAAGGTTCCTCAAGATAGATTTAGGGTATTCTTTGTTGGTATTCGCAAAGATTTAAATAACAAATTTTGTTTTCCTGACATTGTCTCTCCTCAACATATTACCTTAAAACAGGCGATTGGTGACATTAACATGCCTCCAAACATGGGTGCCTTAACCGATTTTCCGAATAATCACTGTCATATATTCAATCATGATGTCTATACAGGGCCTTACGATGCAAAATACATGTCAAGAAATCGAGTTCGTTCATGGGAAGAAACTTCGTTTACAATACAAGCACAAGCTCGTAATACACCACAACATCCACAAGCTCCCAAAATGACATTTATATCATCGGATAAGAGAATATTTGCCAAGGGTAAAGAAGGGTTATACCGAAGATTAAGCATTAGAGAATGTGCTCGCATTCAGACTTTTCCTGATTCTTTTCGATTTGTCTACAATAACATAGAAGATGGATACAAAATGGTCGGTAATGCGGTTCCTCCTCGTTTGGCATACTATATAGCAATACAAATTAAAAAGGCATTCAACATTTCGACTGATAAAGTAAATCCGGTGTCATGTGTTCAAAAAGTCCCAATAGATAAAATTGCTAAAGAGTTCAAAGATAAAGTTTTCAAAGAAAATCTTTCGGATGTAAAAAAATCCCCAAAATGCATTAATGACAATGATTTAAGCAAGAACGTACTGATTTCACTAGTAAAATCAGACAATGTTGATTTTTTTAGCAAGCAGAAGGATACCATCTATTATACAGGTCGTAGTTTTCCATCAACGATTGCCCTCAACAAACTATTCTATTTCATGCCATATTTAAAGGGAAAAGGAATTCGAGATTTATATTATATAAAGGTTGCAAGAGTTGGTACCAAACTAGAATGTCATCCAAACTGTGGAGACAGCAGCATTAGACTTGTATTTGAACTGAAATTCATAAAACAACTTTTTAATGACTATCAACCAATTCACTTGAACATTTGGAGAACATTTACTGACACAAAATCAAAAAATCTCATAGCAATAAACGATACACTGCCCACGGACAATTGCTATTGTGCCGTTTTTATGGCAATAACGAGGTACTGTCCCGATAGCAAAAGAGACATAGTATCGCCATTCAATACAGCCGTGTTGTGACCCCGTCACAATTGTGGCAGATGCCAGTCACAATTGTGGCAGACGCCCGTCGCAATTGTGGCAGATGCCAGTCACAATTGTGGCAGATGCCAGTCACAATTGTGGCAGACGCCCGTCGCAATTGTGGCAGATGCCAGTCACAATTGTGGCAGATGCCAGTCACAATTGTGGCAGACGCCCGTCGCAATTGTGGCAGATGCCAGTCACAATTGTGGCAGATGCCAGTCACAATTGTGGCAGACGCCCGTCGCAATTGTGGCAGATGCCAGTCACAATTGTGGCAGATGCCAGTCACAATTGTGGCAGACGCCCGTCGCAATTGTGGCGGGGCCAACAAAAGCTATCGATTACGCTTACAAACTGTGGCCACGTCTCCACAGTTACACGCTTGACGGTAACATAGGAGAGGATGCCGAGCACTACATTTATAACCCGGCAAACGCAAAAAGCCGCTGCAGGACGGGATTACTCCCATGCCTGCAGCGGCTTTGATGTTTATAATATATATGGTACAGCTTAGCTGCGGTACTCGAATACGTTCTGACGGCTCATCTGACGGCGGTCCATGTCCTCACGGCTGCCTACGACAATCTTCTCGAACTCACGCAGACCAGTACCGGCTGGGATGAGGTGACCGCAGATTACGTTCTCCTTCATACCGTTCAGTGAGTCGCTCTTGCGGCGGATAGCTGCCTCGTTGAGCACCTTCGTAGTCTCCTGGAAGGATGCTGCCGACATGAAGCTCTTGGTGTGGAGAGCCGCACGCGTGATACCCTGAAGTATCTGGGTAGAGGTTGCTGGCACTGCATCACGAACCTGAACGAGCTTCTGGTCGCGGCGCTTGAGCAGTGAGTTCTCGTCGCGAAGCTTGCGTGCTGTAACAATCTGACCGTTGTGGAGGTTCTCAGAGTCACCAGCGTCAACAACAACCTTCTTGCCCCAGATGCGGTCGTTCTCCTCAGAGAAGTCGAGCTTGTCGACGATGTCGCTCTCAAGGAAGCATGTGTCGCCCGGGTCATTGATCTGTACCTTACGCATCATCTGGCGCACGATAATCTCAAAGTGCTTGTCGTTGATCTTCACGCCCTGCAGACGGTATACG
>CAVCAW010000108.1:0-5644 GCA_963600315.1 Bacteroidaceae bacterium
TATCGATATTGAGGAAACTATGAAAAAAATATATTCAGACGAGTTTAAGAATGTGTTGTTGCATAGCCGCAGCGAAGCTATGAAGAATGGCGATAAACTGATTCGCACAGAACATTTTCTATTGGGTATACTTCATGAACCCGACAATGATGCATTCGAGATAATTAGTCAAAAGACGGATTCTCTAGAACCTATTAGGATTAAGACGATTGAGCATCTGAAAACTTACGGCAAGGTTGTTATTCCTTTTGAAGTTCCCAATGGAGCGATAAATCTTGATGCCGACGCTGGGGTTGCATTGCAGAACAGCATGACCGAGTCAAGCCTTATGCACATGGATAAAGTCATGTCAGGACATCTGCTACTAGCTCTTACAAGAGACGAAAATAGTTTTGTTGCAAAAACTTTGGCAGAAATAGATTTAACCTATGGCTATTTACGGGAACAACTGTATGGTAGGTATCATGTGGAAGAACATGATACGGAGGATGATGAATTCAGCTCTGGAGATGTTGATAGTGAGGGTGATGCTCAAGTTGAAGAAAAGAACAACTCTTTTGGTGGCAAACAAAAAAAATCAATGCGGTCGCTTGAGTTCTTGAAAAAATTTGGAGTTGATTTGACTCTTGATGCTATGCATGGAAAGCTTGACCCAGTTGTAGGTAGGGAGCTTGAAATAGAGCGCTTGGCGCAGGTTCTTAGCCGGCGAAAAAAGAATAATCCCATTCTCATCGGAGAAGCCGGCGTTGGAAAGACCGCCATTGTTGAGGGATTGGCTCAGCGAATAGTGGAAGGAAAAATTCCTTTTACCTTATCCGATAAACATATTGTAAGTTTGGATATGGCAGCAGTTGTGGCGGGTACAAAATATCGCGGTCAGTTTGAAGAACGCCTTCAGGGTATTATGAGAGAATTACAAGAACACCCAGAAGTGATACTATTCGTCGACGAAATCCATACAATTATAGGAGCTGGTTCTGCGCAAGGCTCAATGGATGCCGCCAATATTTTGAAACCGGCTTTGTCTCGTGGAGCTTTGCAATGTATTGGTGCTACCACGATTGATGAATACCTCAAGACTATCGAGAAGGACGGAGCTTTGGAACGTAGGTTCCAAAAAATAATGGTTGAACCTGCCTCTGTAGAAGAGACGATAACCATACTGAACAATATAAAGGATAGGTATGAAACACACCACAACGTTAGATATACTGAAAAAGCCATATTAGCTTGTGTGAAGTTGACCGAGCGCTATATTTCGGACCGCAAGTTGCCGGACAAGGCCATAGATGCTATTGATGAAGCGGGATCACGTAAACATATTCTGGATACGCAAATGCCACGTGAACTGCAAGAATTAGATAAAGAAATTAGTGCTGTTAAACAGCAGATGAACATTGCAGCCAACGAGAAGCGCTATGCTAATGCATCGGAATGTCGTGAACATATTGCTTCGTTAGAAGAGACTTTTTCAAAAAAGAAAACCGAATGGCTTCAGAAATTGGAAATGCACCCACTTGTGGTTGACGAAAATGATGTCGAGCAAGTTGTGTCTATAATGAGCGGAGTGCCTGTACATAAAATGGCGCAGACAGAAAATGTTATGCTCAAAAAGCTGAAAAAAGATTTGCAGCGTACTATAATTGCGCAAGACAAAGCTATAGAGAAGCTAGTAAAGGCTATAACCCGTAATCGTATTGGTCTTCGCGAACCTAACAAACCAATAGGTACATTTATGTTTCTTGGCCCTACAGGTGTAGGTAAAACGTTTCTTGCAAAGAAATTGGCGGAATATATGTTTGGCTCTGATGATGCCCTCATACGTATTGACATGAGTGAATATATGGAGAAATTCTCTACCAGTAGGCTTGTCGGGGCTCCTCCTGGATATGTAGGATATGAAGACGGTGGTCAGCTCACAGAGAAAGTTAGACGGCGTCCTTACTCTATTGTTTTACTTGACGAAATTGAAAAAGCTAACAAGGATGTGTTTAACATTCTGCTTCAGGTTATGGATGAGGGTAGGTTGACTGATAACAATGGTGTTACTGTTGATTTTAGAAATACCATCATCATTTTGACCTCTAACTGTGGGTCGCGTGAATTGCAGGATTTTGGTAACAGTGTAGGTTTTAGTGTGCAAACTGAAGCAGACCAGAAACGCTATGCCGAGAGTGTGATTATGAAGTCTTTAAACAAGCAGTTCGCCCCCGAGTTTATAAATCGAATTGATGATATCATATTATTTGATAGCCTAAGTCGCGATGCGATTGGCAAAATTGTGGATAATGAACTTGCTAAGCTAAATTTGCGCATGATGGCTATGGGGCTTAGTCTTAAAATGGACAAAAAAGCAAAACAATTTCTTGTGGATAAATCGTATGACCACAGATATGGTGCAAGACCCCTCAAAAGGGCGCTACAAACTTACGTAGAAGACGGAATCAGTGACTATATTCTAGATGGTAGCCACAAGACAAAAACAAATGGTATTATTCGTGTCACAAAAAAAACAGAGCAAGAGGAATTGTGTTTTGAGTGATGTTGTCCCATTATTTGCTTAACTTTGCCCTATGAAATTGCTGTCAGCACGTCAGATGAAGGAACTTGACGATTACACAATCAAGTCCCTCGGTATAGACTCCATCGAATTAATGGAAAGGGCATCTAGAGCGGTTACAAAAGAGATTGTGTCGCTATTGCCTTCAACAGATAGGAAGGTGGTTGTATTCGCAGGTCCGGGAAACAACGGAGGCGATGGCTTGGCCATAGGTCGTATGCTCGGTCAGGATGGATATAATGTTGAAGTGTTCCTATTTAACACAAAAGGACACCTTAGCGTTGAATGTCAGTTCAACAGAGATAGATTGGAAAAGTCTGAAAATGTTGTTATGCATGAAATAACATCTCAGTTTGATTTGCCCCACCTTAACAAACAGGACTTAATTCTTGACGCTCTGTTTGGTGTCGGTTTGACACGTCCTCTTTCTGGCGGATTCAAATTACTGGTAGATTTTATCAACAATAGTGACAACACGGTTGTTTCGGTAGATTTGCCTTCTGGCCTTTCTGGTTCAGTTGAATGCAACGAAATGGAATGGTCGGAAAGCTCTGTCATAAGAGCTGACTATACATTTACTTTTCATTGTCTAAAACCAACAATGTTGTTGGGTGACAACCAAAAGTTTTTAGGACATGTAAAGGTATTGGATATTGGTCTTAAAGACAATAAAATAGATTATAATAGTCTACAGTTTGCTATAACAGGACAGGGTGATGTGACCAAGCTTCTCAAACCGAGAGATGCATTTGGCCACAAGGGAACTTTTGGGCATGGATTGCTTGTTGCAGGTGCTCGCGGAATGGCTGGCGCATCAATTCTTGCTGGCAAAGCTGCATTGCGAAGTGGAATAGGCAAACTCAGTGTGCTTACGGCTGATGAGAATATTTCAGTGCTACAAACCGCTTTGCCTGAAGCCGTTGTAATCAACATACAGCACGATACAATCAATACGACAGATGCAACGGGTTATATGCTTGATCTCCTTAGATATTCGGCTATCGCAGTTGGTCCTGGCTTGGGACAAAATGTTGATGCTGAAAAAAAATTGCTAAGTTTGATAGACTATAGTAATATAGAATTGATTGTAGATGCTGATGGTCTAAATATATTGGCTAAGCATAGCAGTTGGGCTAGCATGCTACCCAAAGGTACAATTCTTACTCCACATCCTAAAGAGTGGGAGAGGCTACTTGGACGAAAGTCAAATGGTGTTGACCAACTGCGTTATGCCATTGACTATTGCGAAAAATATGGCATATATATTGTTCTAAAAGGCCATTATACTGCAGTATGTACCCCTGAGGGTAGAGTTTTCTTTAATACTAGTGGTAACAGCGGTATGGCTACAGCGGGTAGTGGTGATGTCCTCACTGGCATTTTGCTATCTTTGCGTAGTCAAGGATATGGAGCGGAAGAAGCATGTCGACTTGGGGTGTGGCTGCATGGAGTTGCTGGTGACTGTGCACGAAATAAAATGACGGATTATTCAATGGTAGCTTCTGACATAATTAATAACCTTGGCGAAGCCTTTAAAACAATAGCAAATTAAATAGAATAGAATATGAGAAATGGTATTATATTTGGAATCTGCGCCATTTTAATGACGACTGCAGCCAATGCTCAGACTGCGGTATTCGATTATACCCCAGGTGTCACAGACAACGGAGTGGTGTATTATTTGCCAAAAACAGTTCTAAAATTTGCTATTACAGCAACACGTACAACTAAGATGCCTGGTGATTTCAATGCTTACGCTAAGAGGTTCTTGAGGTTGGATAGTGTCACAACTTCAGCCTCCACACAATGGAAGATTGATAATATTAAGATGGTTGCGATTTCAGCGCCAGACACCAGTAAAGCTCACATCGTATTGTTGAAAAAGGGCACATCTGCTCCTTTGTGTTCTCTTTCTGACGATGGAGTCTTGCTTTCTATCAATGCTCAGGCCAAAAAATATGAAGAGCCCTTACTCGAAATGACTAACAAGCAGGTCTCGACAAAAGTTAATAGCCGAGACTATCTTGGCGAGGAAATTCTTTCGGCTGGAAGTGAATTGAAAATGGCAGAATTGACTGCTGCAGAAATCTATGGCATAAGGGAAAGCCGTAGCGAATTAGCTAAAGGAGAGGCCGACTATATGCCTAAAGATGGAGAGCAGCTTAAAGTCATGCTTGGTAAATTAGATGAACAGGAGAATGCTTTGCTACAACTATTTAAAGGCTATACTGAAACAGAAACCAAAACGTGGATAGTATATTATACTCCTGAAATAAAAAACGGTCGTGAAGTTCTTGTGAGATTTTCTGATCGTCAAGGTGTTGTAGATAATGATAATCTTGCCGGTGACCCTATATTCGTTAATGTGAAGAATCTAAATTCTGTCTCTCAAGGGCGTACGGAATTGTTGGATAAGAAGATGGTAAACAAAGTTGTGTATTATAATGTTCCATCACAGGCAACAGTGGAAGTGTCGTTCCATGATAGCCAGTTCTTTAAGCAAACTTTGCCGATGGCTCAGTTTGGACGTGAAGAATTCCTCTCAGAAGATTTGTTCAATAAGAGGGCTACATGTCAAATTTGGTTTAGTCCACTGACTGGTAATATTGAAAAAATTGAAGACACAAGCTTGCCTAAATAATATTAGCTGCCCAAATAGGCTTTTACGAAATATCGGAGCCCTATAAAATCAAACTGTTAAATCAAAGATTGTGGTTGGTGTAAGTCTGTAACTATCCCAAGGATTTGAAAACTGTTGTAGAAATCGCATAAGTTGATGAAGTCAAGATTGATAATACTACTTTGTTTTGTGTCTGTAGTACCACTCGTACTATTTGGGGCGGAGTGGAAAGAATTGAAAATGCTGAAATCGTATGTTAAATCGTCAGACATAAATAAAGGTCGTGAACTTGTTGAAAAATGCATTGAGGATACGCTTATTAACAAAGAGCCGCAGTTGTTTTCCTTGGCGGTCGCTCTTGAGGTCAAGGCAAATGATGCAGAAAACATGAAATTGTATCTTCACCAGAAGTATGACACCACAAGTTTCTTTAACTCTGTGTATAAAATCTTTGAGTATACGCT
>CAVCAW010000108.1:5654-6351 GCA_963600315.1 Bacteroidaceae bacterium
ACGCTATTATCCCAATTTATTTAGTGGCGGCTTGTTTTTTGTCAAGAATAAACAATGGACATCAGCAGACAAACTGTTGTCCACGTATTTAGACTTGGCGCAAACAGATTATTTTGAGGGCGGTAAGAACATCTCTGATTCCCGCTTGTCTCGAGCTGCTTTCTGGAGTATGGTTTCTTGTTATGAGGATAAGAAATATGAAAAGGTTTTCAAATATCATGAGATGGCGGAGGCTGATAGCGCAAATTTTGACTATATATTGCAATATGAGTCGCTGGCATACGAAAAGCTGCGAGATTCTGTCAGCTATGAAAAATCTCTAAGACGTGGGCTAAATAAATCGGGTTCTTCTGATTATTTTTTTTCACGTCTCGCAGATTTTCTAAATGACACTCACAATCTGCAGAGTGCATATCAACTTAATGATAGTCTTTTGGCTATGCACCCTGACAACAAATTATATCTTTTTGCCCAAACGGCTGTGCTGTTCAATCTTAAACGATATGATGAATGCTTGGAAATGGCTAGTCGCTTGCAAGCTGTAGCCCCCGATAATATTGAAGCATGTTATTACATAGGGCTTTGTTGGTACAACAAAGCAGTTATTTATGAAAGCTCCCTTACTCCCAATCCTACCTCAACAGTTTACAAGAGACGCATGAAAGACGTTGGACAGACATATCGAAAGGCTATGCCA
>CAVCAW010000109.1:0-6214 GCA_963600315.1 Bacteroidaceae bacterium
CAGATGTCTTGGGCATCGTTCGCTGCAAGCTCGAGTCAAACGGCTTGTAGTCGGGATACTTGGTTCTGTCTACGTCTTGTGCCGAACTTGGCAGAATGCTACCCGAAAGTACAGTAACGCAAAAGGCTGTAATCAATAATAGTCTGTTTCTTTTCATTTTGTTGTTGTTTTGTTTGCGATGACGTGTGTTACATGTGTCTGAACTAGTTGCATGAAAATGTGCTCCAGTATCATTTCATGCCCCCTTGTCCGCTCACAAATTTTCAGTCGTGGGCAAAGATATTTATTTTTTCTATATGAGTGTGGCTTTGTGCGTGACAATTGCCCTACAAATGCTGTTTGAATGAATATTAACCATTAATATTTAGTTAATCTTCGCTTTGTTCCGTCTAGAATCAATAATGTGGCAGTGTGTCAAAATGTTGGGTCTGTGAAAGATGAAAACAAATTGTTAATATGGGAATAATACGGAAATATATTGGTAATATGCACCAAAATCTGTTACGAAATATAAAAAAGCGGGAAGATATTTCTGTTAGAAAAAAAATATCATATATCTTTGCCATGTTTTGAAGGCATGAGTCACCAAAGCGTTGTGCTTTGTGTGCAGTCACGTTGCCACAGACAAACTACACCGCATAGCGACAAACCGCTACAGCTCGAAAAAAAAGAACGAAAAAAATAAACAAAACACATATTCTTGAAAATGAAAATCAAAATTCTTAAGAAAAGTCTTCTCGTGAGCCTGATGGCACTTGTAGCGGCAGGACTCACGTCATGTTCCGACAAGGTTGACGAGTCTGACATCTACACTTTCAAGGGCAAGACAATCACATCGTTTCTTGAGGACAACGAGAACTACAGCTCCTTCCTCTATGCGTGTGGCAAAGTCAAATTGAGTCCCCGAAGCGACTCCTATGTTTCCCAGCTCCTCTCGGCTCGCGGCAACTATACGGTCTTCGCTCCGACCAACAATGCCATACAGCAGTATTTGGACTCCATCTACCTGACCAAGGACTACGACATCACGCAGATGCCCGACTCTACGGCAGATTATATAGTGCGCAATTCAATCATTGACAACGGCAACTCAGATGCGTTCTTGTCGACAGATTTCATTGACGAGAAACCGTTGAACAAGACCAACATGAACGACCGCTATATAACCATAAAGTTCTATACGGACACCCTGGCCAACAAGGCTATAACTTATGTCAACTCTTCGTCAAGGGTTATCAGCCCCGACAACGAGGTGACAAACGGCGTAATCCACGGAGTGGACCACGTGTTGCAACTCTCTAACGCCTACGTTCCCGCCCTGCTGGAACAAACTCCCAACACCAAAGTATTCGCCTATCTGCTCCAACAGACAGGATGGGACGAACAGATGAGCCAATACCGCGATGAGGACTATGAGCAGAATCATGAAGAAATGGGTCTCAACCTTGACGGCAAGGCAACAGCCTATCCCGAACACCGATATTTGGGCTACACAGCTTTTGTGGAGACCGACAGCGTGTTTGTCGAGAAATGGGGCATACCCGAACCAAAATTGGAAAATGGAATCCTGACGAACGGCAACGAAATCATGGAGGCCATCAAGACCAAGTGCCACGAAGCATATCCCGACGCTACTGGCTCCGACTTAACAAAAGAAGACAACGCTGTCAACCAATTTGTGTCGTACCACCTCGTGCCAATACTGCTTACGTCCAAAAACCTCGTAGTGCACCATGCCGAAATGGGCTATGCCTACAACAACCCAGAACAGCTCAGCATAGACTGCTTTGAATACTACGAAACGATGTGTACATCCCATCGCAGACTCTTGAAACTCACCGAGGGCAAGCAGACCGATGGCATTCGCATCAACCGCCACTGCAAGCACAAAGTTGACGTGGCAGCCGGCGAATTTTATGAAGAGTATGACATCGACCGCCCCGGCATTCTCGTCAGCAAGACCAACGGCAGCTATTCCAACCAAGCTCTCAATGGTTTCTATTATCCCATAGATGACATCTTGATATATGATGACGACGTGCCCAATCTCGTTCTCAACGAGCGACTGCGTTGGGATGTGTCATCGCTCCTTCCAGAGCTGATGACCAATGACTATCGTCTGAAGAGCACTAATTCTGCCATACCTTTCCCTCCGGGCTATTTCAGCACCATCACTTATTCTAATGAATGTCGCTTCTGCTATATGCCATATTATTCAAGCTCTATCGACAACTATCAGGGTGACGAATACAATGTGCGCGGACAATATGACATGACTCTTCGCTTGCCGCCAGTGCCCTATCGCGGAACCTACGAATTCCGTCTTGCCGCACCAATGAACACCACTTTCGGTATGGCGCAAATCTACATCGGCACAAATCCCGACAACCTCGAACCAGTGGGACTGCCGCTCGACCTCCGCTTGTCGCAGAGCAACCCCACCATCGGTTGGGAGCAAGACACCGAAGACTGGGACCACAACTACGAAAACGACAAGGTTATGCGCAACCACGGCTTCATGAAACCGCCTTACCACGACGGAATCAAGCGAAGCGGAACTACCATCACAGAGTCCATGCGCAACACCAAGACTTATGCCAACAACCTGCGCTTGCGCCGCATCGTCTACACTGGCACATTCGACCCCGACGAGGTGTGGTACGTGCGTGTCAAGTCAGTGCTGGAGAACACCAACCTAGCGTTCCTACTCGACTACTTGGAATTCTGTCCTAAATGGGTGTACAGCGGAACTGAAGCGGAAGACATCTGGTAGCCAAAACTACTCAACATGAAATCGAGGCTCAAAATATCGTCCTTAACTACGAAACTTTGAGCCTCGAATCATTCTCCCCTTGACAAATATTTAAACAATTGTATTAATAACCAAAAAAACAAACGCTAATGAAAAGATTTTACTCTCTCTTGACGTTGTTGTGCGCCATGTTGTGCGCAGTGACAACGAGTGCACAGAAGTACAAGCTTGTTCAGAAAGCCGAAACGTTCGAAACGGGCAAGACTTATGCCATTGTGAACTCCACATCGAACGAATACCTTTCGTGCAAGTACGGTTCAGAAGGCGGTCTCCTCACCATACTGGAGGACGACGACGTACTTTGGAAAATCGAAGCCACAGGCGAAAAGACCACAGCTGGCTTTGACTTGTACTACATCTGGTCGGTAGGTCAATCAAAGTACATTCAGGAAGTAGACTTTGAGGGCAACCCCGGTCTTGACGGCTTTGACGTCTTTGACTACAACGGCTTCAACTTTGAGCTTGGCGACAAGTCAACAGCTGCAAAGGTCACCATCGAAAAAGCCACTCCCGCTGACAAAGACGTAGAGGAAAACGAGGCTTGGCGTACCAACGGTCCCTCTTCAAGCTACGTCATAGCACGCAATGCTGTGGTGACTAAAACTGACGGCAACTTGTGGTTCATGAAGTTTGGTTCGCAGAACATCAACGTAGCCTTTGAGCCTTACAACGAGAAGGTGGGATGGGAGTTTTGGGAAGTTGAAAAACTTGATGCCAAAGCTGTGCTCGAAGCCCTCATCGAAACCTACAGCAAGAAGGAATTCACCAGCGGCACTGACCCCGGCTACTATCAGCAGTCAGAGGTTGAGGCCTACAATGCTTCTTTGGAAAGTGCTATGCTTCTTGTAGTTTCTTCTTCGGCTAGCGAGGAAGAATACATTGCTGCGTCCAACGACCTGCGAGCAAAGCGCGAGAGCGTGGAGGCTTCTATTATCCCCATCACTGACGGCTACTATTTCATGGTGAGCGGCTATGATGACTTTCTCAACAATTTCGGTGTCGAGAAAGCTGCCTACACTGACGCAACCACCAACATCCTATCCTACAAGACCTTTGACTCCAGCAGCATAGACTTTGTATTCCGCGTGGAAAAGGCTACCGAAGAAAACGAATACTGGGTGCAAGGCTACTCTAACGACTTGTATGTGGCAAAGGGCAGCCAGTGGTACAACTCATCGCCCGTCTTGACCTCAGAGAAGGCTGAAGCACAGCATCTGCGCCAATATGTTTCGGGCAAATGGTACTGGGGCAGCCACACATGGCACACCACTTCCTACACTCCCTATGCCAGCTCTAACCCATCTGCATCCGACTCGCAGGGCAAACTGACCACATGGGGACAATGGAGCGATGCCTCTACCGTAAACACCCACTTCAACCTGTGGTACATGCGAAGAATTTCCGACGAGCAGATGGAAGCGTTTATCTACAAGAAACAGCAGTTTGTACGCACACAAGCCATCGAGAACTTGGCTACTGAAGGTCGCAAACTCTATGCAAACCTCTTTACTTACATCACCGAAGAAGACAAACCGCTCATCACCGTAGCCAACGGAGGTCTGACAACTTCTTCAGAAGACAACCAGATTACGTTCTCCAAGATTCGCAAGCAGGGATTAGCCAATGCCGATGACTACAAGTTCCTCATCGATGGCGACTCCGCATCTTACATGCAAGGTTCGGGCTATATCCAGGTTGACATCAGCAAGACCCCGTCAAAGATTGTCACATTCGAATATAACGTGCGTCGTGGAACCGACAAGCAAAACACTTGGGGCAAGCAGGAGCGCCCTGCTCTAGTAGACATCTATGCTACCAATGACACCACCAGCACTGGCAAGTGGGATCTCATCTCATCCACCAACATGGGCTCACTCGAGGTGCCTGCACGCTATACGATTGACCTTGGTCAGGAATACTCCTTCCTGCGCTATGTGGTCAACACCAACGCAAACAATGGTTCTTATTTCACCTTGTCAGAATTCCAAGTTTATTCGGCCAAGGTTGACGAAACCACTTCACAGTACTACACTGTCGACGGACTCTCAGAGGTTGCCAACACGATGATGACAGTTATCTCTGAAAAACTCGCCACTGCCGCCGATGCAACAAACGAGGACATCACCGCCCTCTCCAATGCAATTGAAGACGTACGCTCTTTGTACGCTGACACTCTCGTGCTTTCCAAAATTATTGCGTCTGCACAGACTATGGCTACTACTGTCAAGTTCGGCACTGGCGTAGGCGAATGCAGCGACGAGGAGGCTCCCGCCAAGTTGGTCGCTGCTATCGAAGAGGCAAAGCCGTATGTAAGTGCGGCTGTTTCCGTCTCAGACCTGCGCAATGCCATCAGCAAACTCAATGAAGCAGTAGCAGACTTCATGTCTACCATCAAGTCGTTTGAGACCGACAAGTTCTACTACATAGTGAACGACTCTGAAGACTTCGAAGGGCTGCCCATATGCACAAACTACCCGACCACTGCACTTACGTCGGGCACATTTGGCATCAGAACCGGCAACATCGATGAAGACTACACCAACGCTGCCACCCACATGTTCAAGTTTATTCCTGTCATGGGCGACAACAAAGACGAATACTACGTTCAGAATCTGTCATCGGGCTTCTATCTTCCAGCCTACGACGCTGCCAACGGTGCTATCAACGCTTCGCGTACTCCGGCTGGCTATGGCATAGCCTATGCCGGCTATGGCAGCTATGTATTCACGTCAACAAGTGCGCTCAATACTGCCAGCGCTTCGCTCGGCGTGCTGAGAAACGACACTATCTCTCACCTCGATGTGGATACAGACAAGTCTCAACGATGGAGAATCGTTGAAGTCGCTGAAGACGTTGAGGCCATTATCAATACCCGCATAGCTAACGGTTTTGAGGGTGTAGTGGTATTCCCCTACAACGTCTCCGGCATGGATATCAATACGGACTTCCACATGTATGGTGTCAAGAGTATGACCCAAGAGACCAATGCCAACAACGAGCTCGTGACTACGATTGCTTTCTATGAGAAAGAAAGCGCTGAGGCAGGCGAACCAGTCTACTGCAAGTGGACCAGCTCTGAGGATGCAGACGAACTTATCGTGCCTATGCCTGACGAAGTCGTAGCTACCAGCAAATCTTCCAATGGTCTTGTCGGCACTCTCTACACCAAGGCCTTCGGAAAAGGTGTAGCCTTCATAAACAAAGAAGAAAATAAGGTCACTACGTCTTCACTGACCGTTCCTTATCAGCTCGGCGTGATTGACCCAACTTTCTATGAGTCCGAAGTCGAAGACGCAAATACAGCCTTCGAACTGACGATTATTGGTCTTAATGCCTTGCCCGCAAACGTTGAAGGTGACGTTGACGGCGATGGCAACGTAGGTTCTGCCGACGTTGTGGCTG
>CAVCAW010000110.1:0-6112 GCA_963600315.1 Bacteroidaceae bacterium
CCGGTATAGCTTTGGTATATAATGTTTCCATCTTCATCCCGTACATATCCTGGCACTTTGCCGACAGGATACGCATACCTCATCCGTTGTCGGTTTTGTCTCCTACTCCTCATCCTTGTTCGACAGCTGCTTATACGCTTGGTTAATGCCGGTGCTCGATAAACCAGATACGATACCTACGGCAACCGCATTTAAAATGTCTGTTGCCGGAAAATCTGGTATCAAATACATGCCTGCAACTCCAAGAATGCCGCCAGCCACACCGACAATAATCGGAATGTAGTTGTCTTTAATGTTGGGAATTGCTTTTGCAGCAAGCCCAATCAAATAACAGATCACCACTACTGCAACAACAGTAGCTACATTTGATATGTCCATTTGCTACTCCTCTCCATTCTTGTTTAGGTGCAATGTCTTGATTTCTTCGTACATTTTTTTAACCATTCCATTACCGCCCAGATCGTGATATGCTTCGTACATCTCTTCAAAGTTCTGATACGCATATGATGGTATCTCGCCAAGTGCCATATACTTTGAATGGTATTCGATTAGTTGCACACGTAGCAGTAGCATGGTTCCGCGTTCGTTTGCGCCCCTGCTTTTCTTTTGTTGTTGCAACAGCCAGACGATGTACCCAAGCACAACTGGAAGTGCTATTGTATATGTTTGAAGTAAAAAATCACTCATTCTATATCTCCTGCCTATTAGCTTTGCATACTGCCCGCCGCCTCTCGATGTATGCTCCCTGCTAGTGCATCTACGCAAAGCAAATACGCTAGCGAACATCCTTCTTTTTTAAAGGACTGCTAAAGGTACGATTCCAGAAAACAATGTGTTTCTATCAACCATTGTTCTCTGTATAGAATCCTCGCTGTGTTGGCTCTCACCTTCTGAACCGATTGTGTTGTAGTCGTACAAGGCAATATTGCGAATGTTGGAGTAGTATTTATCCATATCAGCAGAAATCATACTTTCTGTGTATGAAGCTGGATAACGTCTTTTCCCCTTCACTTCACGAATTGCACTTTTTATTTTTTGTTTCAGCAGTGTGTCCGAAAAAATACCACCTTCTTCATCAGTTGACAATTCAACTGATAAATCCTCAAAGAGTTCATCTGCAAGGCTTTCCACAACTAATCACCTCCATCAGACAGTCTTTGTTTTTTTGGTAGTTCGTGTTCTTTCCACTTTTGGCTCTGTAACGTCCACCTCTGGTATATCTATATTCGGGGCATCTTCCAGAATCGGAACGTCTTGACCAGCCTCGTAGTACACACCATTGTATTTAACTATATAGTTGTATTTCATCACTTAACATCAATGACGTATGTCTGCTCGATGCCCTCATATGATGGAATAACTAACTGCGATACAGTGGTGGTAAGTTTTAACGGTGGCCCCTGCTCAGTCTTATTTGTGATTGCGATTCTGTCATCAAACATAGCCACGTCTACATTCTTATTCATCATCAGTGTACGTTCCTCTGGAGTTACACCGTAGTATGTAAAACCTAACTGTCCTGCGCCAATGATTGTAACCTTACCGTCTGGATAGAATTTTTGAGTATTGCCCTCATAATCAAGATAGACCTTATCGTAGATGATAGGTGTTAATCCAGTCTTACGGACGACGATATCCTTTACGGTTGCCTCATCGGTAAAATCAACATTCCTGCCAGAAGTAGTAATCAATGCATTCTTAATCTGCTCGTTATCAATAAGCAAATCAAAAGTGGTGCTGTTCATCATGATATACTTTGGAAGCACACCAATGGACTTTAAATACTTAGTTCCCTTTGCAATGTCGGTTAATGGCTTTGCAGTTGTCGGATTGTCCCAGGTATCAGTACCAGTCAGCTTCATATAGTGCTTCTTTGCATATATGCCATCCGGGTCGTAATTATAGCCGTAAATCATGTTGTCGCTAGCACTTGTGCCAGTTCCGATTTGAATTGTCGGCTCGCCATTGGTTGGTGCTAACAGTGCCATTCTCATTACCTCAGCAGCGATTTCTGCGCTGTCGATGAGTCTATTCGCATCATCGTAAATAGATGTGAGAATTTCAGAGATAAATGGGCTGTTACTGTCCTCAATCTCCATCAGTCGCATCATATCTTCTTCCTTAACGATCATGCTTTCGCGGAAGAATACCATTTTAGTGCTTTCCTGCTTGAATCCCTCACGGCTTCTAATTGTTGGCAGTGCATCAAAATTGCTCGGCTTCAAACTTGCATTAAGGCCCTTGTAGGTCTTTACCCACTTGATAGATAAGCCGAGCTTCTTTCTGTTTGGAAAGAATGCCTTTCCTGCAAATGGGATTGCAAGGTTAGGGTCCTCTCTGTGGTTATGTGCAACCGCCTGTGAGTTGTAAATGTCAGTAATTAAAATACTCATATGTCCTCCCCTTACTCAACAACGATCTGTGGCAATACGGCCTTTAATGCATCATCATAAGTGATGTTCGCATTTGCTTCTGCCCTTACCTTGTTGACGTATGCCTTGATTAAAATGCTGCCTTGTGGTCTGGATTCGTAAACGTCAGACATTAAAATGCCTAACGCACCTGTCCACGGTGTTGCTGCAATAACAGTTCCGCTAGAACTGATTACACTTCCGGCTCTTACGACCTTCTTTCCAGTAGCATCATCTGTAGTGCTAACGCTAGTGAAATCAATAGTCATTGGTATAGCTTCATACGGTTCGCGATTTAAAATCTCAACACCAGACACAGCAATATCCCATGACTTAAACTTCATGTCACCTCTTGCCATTTTTGTTTCCCTCCATTTTTACATGTACATTTTTAAAATGCTTTCATCTACGCCACTTGAGCGTTTTGGTAATGTTTTAGCCAATTCAACCGCAAGATTCTCTTTGCCATCACCGTGTCCGGCATTGATTTCACCACGCTCGGCAAGAAAGCTTTGCATAAGCTTTGCTTTGTAGGACTTCATGTAGGCACGTAGCACATCATTTTCTTTGTCTCTGTCACCATCAGCCCTTGCTTCTGCATACTGCTGTGCAGTCTCTTTTGACATTTCAAAGATGTCCATATATACGTTTGTAGATTCAATAACGTTAAGCTTGCGCTTCATGTCGTTAAATTCCTTTTCGCGTGCAGCTTCGGCTTCTTTTTTGGCTTCGGCCTCCTGCTCTTGTGCGGTCATCTTCTCGCGTAGCAGCTTTGTCTTGCTTGCGTTCTCGGATGCTAAGGAATTGTTAGTGTTTTTCAGCTTTGCATTTTCAGCTTTGGCCTGTGCCAGAAGTACCTTTAACGCATCAACACTATTCTCATCGTTTTGCGTTGAAGTATCGTCTGTACCGCCTTCTGTGTCTGCGCCACCCTCTGAACTACCATCAGCAAATAACTGTAGCTTGATGTGCTTAATTACGTTGCCACTCTGGAACTTAGTGATTCTTTGCGTTCTCATTGTCATTACCTCCTGCGTTTGTCCGGTTCTCTCCGTTTTTTTATTTTTGCGATTATTAAGCTCTTCTCTGAGCGTCGCTCCTTATAGTCCTTCTCCGACTTGTTTGTTTTTTGTGCAAACAAAAAGCACCTCAAATTCTCTTGAAGTGCCTGTTCTTTGCACAAATATTCACGCATATGTTACCCAACATCTACAGTTAATTACTTCTTCTGGATGCAAATAAGCAACCGCCATATCATGAGGATATCGCATCAGTGCTTCTCCCACCAAAAAATAACTATCTATTGGTATCGTAGTTAAGTTTTCACGACGGTGTGTGTTTCTTTCCTTGCCGTCCATTATCGTGTGCCAAGTCTTGTATTGTTTGCCATTTTCTCGTGCTTTCTGGAAATCAGCAGTGTTTAAAAAATCAAGTGCCGCATTTTCGCTGACAAAACGTATTCGATCTTCTGATACATAGTATTTTTCTGCGATGTGGTTCACGGTCGTTTCGGTAGTAGACAAACAAAAATCTGTAATGTACGTTTTTATATCGTCATCAAGTGTTACATACAATGCCACCCATTCAAGTAAACGCATTTCAAATTCTTCTGCTGCTTTCTCAATTTCAATTTGCCCTGTTTCCTGCATTATCAAAATCAGCATTATTAAGAAGCGCATATCATCTTCGATTTTTTTTGAAAATTCAATGCGCTTTTCCTTTTGCTCATCTGCAAGCCCCATTTCACCAAAAAAATCGTCATACGGCATAGAACGTAAGTTTTCAATTTCGTCAAAACCAAAAATCTGCGCCATACATCACCTTAAATCTTCCCAGTAATAGGACTAGTTTTTGTTTGATCTATCTGCCTATCACTCATTCCTTTTTCATTTCCTACATTATTTGTGCTTGCCATCGTTGTCTTTTGGACTGCTTCTATCATTTCACGACTATCATTCCATGTCGCTTCTGTATCTTCAAAAGCGTCAACAAATTTAAGAGCATGTCTGCCGTGGATGCCAGTGTTGATTAGCGTTGCCAATGCATTTGCTTTGACTGACATATCGTAGTTTTTGCGACGGCTAAAATGAAAATTGATATCCCCAACATGAATATGTCTGATTGGTGCATCACTCGGAAGAATTTCTTCTGGAACGAATTCAAGTGCTTTAATGATTAACTTTAATTCTTCACGCTGCGCCTTGCTAACCATTTGTTCCTCACGCACGGCTTCAATTTCGGCTGCGCTCCACCCACTAGACATATCCATAGCAGTTCCGGTTGAACCGCCACCTTCTGAATCCTGCTGTGTAGGAACCTTACACTTTTGCAGAATGCGTCTCCATCTGGTATCAATGGCAGTTAATGTTGCGTTGGTATCGAATACATTTGACAATGCCTTGATTTGTGGCGTTTTGCCGTCTGGTGTAGTATTTGTCAGCACCCATTGCCCAGATTCAACCTTGACTGGTTTATTAGTTTTGGGGTCTATTGGAAAATCAACATCATTACCCCACCATATTTCTTGTGTCTGTTGCGCTGTCAAATTTGCAAAGTCAGAAACCAAAGTATTCAGTTCGATGCAATCCGATAGCTGACGTTCAAAGCAACCTGTTCTATCAACCGCACGTTCGTATTCTACAATAGGTATCATCTCTAACATATTCTTTTCAGCGGAAACAATTTCTCTGCCAACAACTTCATACCGCATTTTTTTTGTAAAACAAGTATAATGCGTTGTTCCCTTTACTTTGCGATACGTCACACCTAATATTTTTTCCTGCTTTGCGTTATTGGTGTATACGCAAAACGTAAATCGGGAATCTAAAGTATTGATATCTACAAGTGCTTCTGAGCCATTTTCAAAATCGGTTTTAACATCAATAAGCCTGTGTCCGATACCGACTTTTTCAACGAAGTTGCCTAGTTCCTGATCTTTGTAACCAATGCTACAACCGTTTGCAAGCATTTCATTCATCGCTGAAATACCTTCATCATCACTACCAGCATTTGTGTTGTGCGCATCCTTATCAGAACGTTGTATCAACATTGCAGGTGTTCCCCAGAAGTACGCTAGTTTAAATTCAGTAACGTAGTTCGCAACATTATCAGTTACGTTAATGTCTATCTCAGGGCGAACAATTTTGGGACGCTCTAATGGTTGCACACCAGATTCAAAATCAATCAGATATTGAATTTCCGCTTGATTCCTTCGATGCACACTATAAGATTCTGAAAGCACTTTCAAAAGATTGCCTGAATTGATTTCTTTTTCACTGGTGTATATCTTAACTCTGCCTTTTAATGGCCATTGCCACATTTTGTTCGCCCCCTCTCTTTAATAGAATCGTTTGCCGGAACTGGTCGCTTGTGTTTGTGATATTTTGGTTACTGAAATCACATCACCTTTTTCAGCCACAATGCGTATCAATTTACGGCACGAACGGCACTTAACCTCAAACGCATTAGTTATAAGACCGTCATAGTGGAATACTGCCTTGTCACATACTGGGCAATTAACTATTTGTTTCATAAATAAAATCCTTCTGCTCAAAAAAAGAGCAGTACGTTTGTACCGCTCTCAACCCTTGCTATACTCTATATCAATTTTACCATATCACATTATAAATGTTGCTTCAAGATGATATTCAGTGACATTCAGTGACTTTTTTGATTGATAGGTGGCCAAAAAAATCCAGTCT
>CAVCAW010000111.1:0-6094 GCA_963600315.1 Bacteroidaceae bacterium
GCACAGGCCTATGTGGGCGGAATTGCTGGGTTTGCAGATACAGGTATTATAATTACAGACTGTAATTTTAAAGGTGACATCTCTGCAACAAGCAATGCAGGCGGTTTATGCGGACAGATTTCTGGCAGGTGTTCCATTACAAACTGCAGATACCAAGGCAATATCACTGCAAACACAAATGTGGGTGGTATCGGAGGAAGTATAAGCAAAGGCTCTTCCGTAACCTTTACGAATTGCCATTCTAAAGGAAAGATAACGAACAACGGGGACTATACAGGCGGTATTGTTGGAGTGAGCAATGTCGGTTGTATTGCCGGAATGGAAAACTGCAGCCACTTTGGTGATATCTCCGGTAAGAATTATATTGGTGGACTAATTGGTGCATCATTAGCAAGTGCAGAATCTGCCCCTGTTTATTCTGGAGGGAATAATGGACAGACACAAGGAACTTTTGTCGACGGCTGGTCATTAACTAAATCTATCAATAATTGTACATCTATTGGAAATATTTCTGGTGAATATTATGTCGGAGGCTTATTAGGAAAAGACGAGTATGCCCTGACATACAGTTTTAAATCAGCCGGAGAATCAAATACTAAAGGCAAAATCCATTATTATTATTATCTTGGTGGGGAGTGGGTTTATAAAGATAATGTGTATTTATATAGAAATGGTACACTTATTATTCACGGCTATCAATACTATTCCCCTAGTGACTATAGAAATTTAGTTTTCACTTCCATCACGAACAGTTATTATAGCGGTAATATCGAAGGCTCAGAATATGTAGGAGGCATCGCTGGATACAAGGAAGGAGGTTCCATACAGAACTGCTATACTTACTCTACTTCCATACAGGGTTCGAAATATGTGGGTGGTATTATTGGTTGCTCACGAGGCACAGAGGCAGTATCAGAAGCCAGCGCGCAATATCTGACCCTAAAATCAAATGTTGCCATCAATTCCACCATTTCCGCCTCGTCTACCGATGTAGGTCGCATCTATGGCTATAAAGCCAATGATTATGTCACTATCGGTGCCCTTGCAACAAAAGAAGGCAACCGGGCGCTGACCACTACAAAGGTTATCAAACAGGGTGTGGTACAGGAAATTACTGATGACCTACAGAACGGAAACGTGATGGGCAAGTCTTTGTTAAAGCTCAAGGCAAACTATGTTGCCCTAGGCTGGGACTTTGACAACAACTGGGATATTATCGAAGCAGAGGGCTATCCTTACAAGAAGTACCAGACAGCCCCACCGGTCATTGGAAGTAATCCGGTTAGTCAAGACACCGAGATAAGTGGTTCAAGCCTCAATGGTGGTACCGTGTACCTGTATTATAAGGACCGTGAGGCAGTTAGCACAACCTGCAACGGCAACGCATGGACATTCAGCACAGAAGCTTTGCAGTCGGGTGCCTCCGTGCAGCTCTATGCAGAAGTTGATAGCATGACTCCATCCTACCTAACCTCCACCACCGTCGGCTATCCCGGCTCCGGCACAGAATCAGACCCATACCGCATCTACACGGCAGAAGACCTGCAGGGCGCAAGCAACAAGGGGTACTATAAGCTGATGAACGACATAGACCTCTCTGCATGGATTAACGAGAATTCACCAACCGAAGGTTGGGTGGCAGTAGGCCGCAATAGTGGCGAGGCCACTTACATCAATGGCGACGGACATAAGATAACCGGGCTATGGATTAACACCACACAGGATTATACCGGCCTCTTCTCCAATTTCTCAGCAGGAGTCATCAAGAACCTCACTGTAGAAGTGGCTACAGGCAAAAAAGTGAAGGGCGGCAACTACACTGGCATACTCATCGGCCGCAACACCAACGGGCAGCTGATTAACTGTACTGTGAAGGGCGACGTGGAAGGTACGGCACACGTAGGAGGTGTGACAGGCTACTCGGGCAACAACACCATCAACGCAATATCCTATGAAGGCTCTGTCAATTCAAGCGCAGCATCTGCATACGTGGGTGGCTTTGCCGGTTTGTCTGAGAACGACAGCATCACAGCCGTTCATTCCGATGCCACCATATCTGCCAACGGAGCAAACAACTATGTCGGCGGAGCTGTCGGCTATCTGAATGGTGGCACCGTCACAGTCATTCATTCCTATGCCACCATATCTGCCAGCGGTACGAAAAGCTATATTGGCGGAGCTGTCGGCTATCTGAATGATGGCACCATCACCAAGAGCCATGCAGAGAATGCACTCACCGCAACAGGTACAAGTAATTATGTAGGCGGTCTGGTAGGCTATAGCAAGGGAGATATCACGCTCTCATATACCACCGGGACCATTACTGCCAGTGGTGACAACACATACACAGGCGGTCTTGTGGGTTACACCTACAATCCTATCAGCAACTGCTATAGTACAGTCAGGACTACCGGTACTTACTACACAGCAGGCCTTTGCGCTTACAGCTGCAGCACCATAGACAAATGCTATGCCAAGGGCGATGTCTATGGCTCACGCTATGGCGGCGGAGTGGTGGCACAGCTTGACGGAGAGTCAGCGGCATTGACCAACAGCATAGCAGCCAACAACAAGCTTGAACTGACCGACCAGTCTGCCTGGGGAAGCCGAATAATTGGAGGTTTCAAGAACGGGGCTGCCGAGCCAAACGAAAGCAATTATGCCCTCTCTACAATGCAAGTGTCTCTGAACGGAGTGGCACAAAAGAAGACCGATGATGCCGTTGAGGGCATTGCCAAATCCTCTACCGAGCTGATGTCTTCAGATACCTACATATCTCTCGGATGGGATTATTCTAAAGTGTGGAGTAACGACGAAGGTCAGACATATCCTTATCTTCTGTGGGAAATAGACGTAAATCCTGTAACGGAGATAACCCTCGACAACACTTCGCTCATACTTGCCCAAGGCAGCACATCCAAACTTACGGCTAGCGTGATGCCACTCGGTGCCACCAACAAACGTCTGGAATGGAAATCCAGTAACACTGCAGTGGCAACCGTGGCAGAGGGAGAAGTGACTGCGGTAGGAATTGGAACGGCTGATATCACAGCTACCTCTACAGACGGAAGCAATATCGTCGCCACCTGTAAACTTACTGTTGTTGCCAATAAGGACGCAGCCATCTCCGAACTTCAGACTATTGTGGATGCGGCCCAAGCTCTCTACGACAAGAGTAGCGAGGGGGACAATATCGGACAGTATGAAACGGGAGCACGTGCAAGTTTGCTTGCGGTCATTCGCAGTGTAAAGGCAAGAATCAACAGTACAATGAGCGACGACGAGATACTCTCTTGTACGAATGACATCAACAATGCTGTAGCTGCGTTCAAGGAAAAGCAGGTGAAAGCTGGCGAAGATACTGACATAACTCTGTATGAGAACGTCATGTATGTGGAAAACACGGAGGCCGCTGCCGGTCAACAGGTAACATTGTCACTGAAGATGAACAACACTATTGCACCAACAGGTTTCCAATGTGACGTTTACTTGCCTGACGGCATTTCTTTTGCAAAAGATGAAGACGATTTCTGTCTGATAACCCTTAGCACGGCACGTACGAGCAGCCGGAAGACGGACTACTTCGCATCCAAGGTGCAGGCGGATGGGGCAGTAAGAATATTGGCAAGTTCTACCCAAAACTATACGTTCTCAGACAACGAGGGTGAAGTAGCTAACATTACTCTCAACATTGACGGAGATATTGAAGAGGGCGAATATCCAATCATCATCAAGAACATTGTGATAGCTGACGCTCAGGCCAAAACCTACGAAGTGGATTATGTGAAGAGTACACTCACGATATCTTCCTATACACTTGGAGACGCCAACAACGACGGAAAGATAAATGTTGGTGATTTCAGTGCCATTGCAAGCTACATCATAGGAACACCTGCTGACGCATTCGTGGAAAAGGCTGCCGACGTGAACGGTGACGGTAACATTAACGTAGGCGACATGACAGGTCTGGCAACTCTAATCTTGGGTGGTACTACCAGTGCCGCTTCCAATGCCAAAGCCATAGTGCATCGCTCTGAGACTCCTTCTGTCGTTAGCGTTGCCGACTGTAATGTGCCTGCAGGCAAGGAATTCTCTATTGATGTAAATATTGGCGGTGAGTACAAGTTCTCCGGGTATCAGTTTGACTTGGTATTGCCTCAGGGCATTTCCGTAAAGACGATTAGTGGAGAACCTTGTGCTTGGCTCAGCACGGAACGCACCAATGTTTGGGCGACAGACTTCTTTACAAGCCGTATGACAGCCGATAACAAACTGCGCGTTCTCTCCGCATCAACCAGCGGTGCCCTCTTTGACGGAACAAGCGGAAGTGTAGCTCATCTCACACTCGTAGCAGACGAAAATACTTCAGGCGACTATGTGGTGAGCGTAGAAAATGCCGTCCTAGCCACCAACATGACAACGAGACGACCTGCTTCTTCTTCCTTTATCGTGCATGTGGACGAATCTACGGGTATAGACAATCTGAACGCTGATGGTATTTCCGACAATGAGACATACGACCTGGCGGGAAGAAAGGTATCCAAGAAAGCCGGTGGTCTGAAGAAAGAAATTTATATCACCAACGGAAAAAAAGTTATCAAATAAAGTTATGAACAGATATTCATTTTTAACATTTCTATTTCTCTGCCTTGGCCTAGTGGGCAAGGCAGAGAATACGGATCTCTCGCAATTTGACAATGTTTTGTATATTGAAAACCAAACTTGCCAAGCAGGAGAATCATACACTTTGTCTGTCAAGATGAAGAACAGCATTTCTATATGCGGTTTCCAGTTTGACCTTGTACTGCCCGAAGGCGTTACCGTGGCGCAAGATGAAGAAGGGTTCAGTTTAATCTCACTCAGCACGGAACGTACAACAGCGAAAAAGACTGACTACTTCAATAGTGCCGTGCAGAAGGATGGATCCGTTCGTGTACTTGCCGCTTCTACGCAGAATATCACCTTTTCCGGTAACACAGGCGAAGTAGCGACTATCAAGATCAATGTCGCCAGCACTGTGGCAGACGGCGACTATCCCATCATTTTGAAGAATATCGTGACAAGTGACGCCAATGCGAAAACGTATGAGGTGGACGAAGTAGAGTCAACATTGACGATAGGAAAGATTATTCCCACCTATGACGAAGGCTATAGCGCGCAAATATTGCCATTCCTTTTTTCCGAGGATGCGGAAGTAAGTTTTCTTGCAAGCAATGCAACTAAGCTGAAGTCTGTTGAGTTTGACGTGGAACTGCCGTCGGCTATAGTTAGCGGCGAAGCCTACTACATCGACCCTGCACTTGCCAAGACCAAGTATACCACCAGCGATGAGCTTAGCGGCAATACGGTGCATGTATCAGTTGCTCGCAGAAACAGCAACACGATAGGTATTGGAGAGAATGCTGCCGTTGCCACACTCGGCCTGGCGTTTGCAGAAGCTGCCCTGGCAGATGGCGTGTATCCCGTGACCATCAAGAACATTGTGATGACAGATGCTGACGATACAGAATATCATGCAGCACCTTATACCACATCCATTATTGTGGGGCAATACACACGCAGTTTGCAATATGAATGGGGAACTGTTTGCCTTCCCTATGCCACAGAGTCTACATCAGATGTCCAACTTTACACACTCACGTCTGTAGACATCAACGAAGGCGTCATGACTTTTGTGCCTGCCGCCTCTGTTGCCGCCAATACGCCTTGTATATTCAAGAGCTCTTCAGAAACAGCCACATTCCCAGTAAGCACAGCTGACGAAGCTATAGAGTCTGTCATCTGCCAAGAGACAGAAGTGTCTGGATGGACTATCTGTGGAACTTATTTCAACCAGACTCTCTCGTCGTCAGAGAATGACATATATTACATCTCGGAAAATAAGTTTTGGTATGCTAATAAAGCATTCTCTGTTCCTGCTTTCTGTTGTTGGTTTGAGACGCCCCAAACTGCCGGTGTCAACGCAAAGCCGTTTTCCATTGCAGATGTGGACACAAATACAACGGGAGTCAAATACGTTGAAAACAATGATGGGTCTGTTAATGTCGTATTCGATCTAGCAGGTCGAAAACTTACAGGTCCGCAGAAAGGAATA
>CAVCAW010000112.1:0-6089 GCA_963600315.1 Bacteroidaceae bacterium
GCAAGAGCCTTTGGAACAGCACCTATTTCAAAGATGATTTTCAGACAAAGCGGCCTTTGTGTTTTCTCTTTTTCGGTGAGTGGATGGAGTTTGATAATTACGGTCTATTTGACTATATGAAGCGGAAATATCCGGAAGCCAAATTCGTATTGATGATGAATGACTTGATAACCAAGTGCAGACGTGGTAATAAGTGGATCAATATTAATGTTGAACGTGTCAGACAAATTTTTGATTTGACATTGTCTTTTGACCAAAATGATTGCCAGCAGTACGGATTTATATATCACCCGTTGGTGTTCTCCAGCTTCCACGGCGAGATAGACAAGTCCATACCCGACAGCGATGTCTATTTCCTGGGCAAGGCGAAAAACCGTCTGCCCGAGATAATCGGCGCTTACGAGCAGTTGCGCTCTTATGGACTGAAATGTGACTTTCATCTCGTCGGTGTAAACGAACATGATCAAGTATATAAAGACGACATTCACTACATCGCAGGCATGGACTACCAGTCCAACTTGCAGCACATCCTGCACACCAAGTGCCTGCTCGAGGTCATGCAACAGAATGGAGCAGGATTTACACAAAGAATGTGTGAGGCGGTTTCGTTGGACAAAAAGATTATCACCAACAACAGCAAGATAGACGAAGCCCCGTTCTACAACGACCGCTATATTTTGAAATACAAGGAGCCAGCTGAGATAACACGAGCATTTTGCGACGGCCTCAAAGAGGATGAACAGATTGACTACCACTACAAGGAGAACTTGTCGCCCAAAGAACTTCTAGCTTTCGTCTCCGCAAGACTATAACCAACCTCGGCATTGTTATGAACAAAAAGAATGTAGAATACACCGTTCGTCACGACCTCTGCACGGGTTGCGGAATCTGTGCAGATGCTTGTCCGACTCATAGCATTAAGATGCGTGTGGTCAAAGGAGAGTGGCGTCCTCAGATAGATCAGACGACCTGTCTCAATGCCAAAGGCTGCAGCAAATGTTATGCAGTATGCGGTGGAGTCGGCATGAACATCGGAGAGTGTGCCGAAAATTTATTTGCGGATGCGACATGCTCAGACTCATATATAGGCAGATATGAGCGTCTTTACACGGGTTGGAGCTGCGACACCTCATTAAGACGGCAAGCTAACTCCGGAGGTCTGGTCAGTAGCATACTGATATGGCTACTTCAGAAGGGATACATCGATGGTGCTGTCATCACAAAATACTCTTCTGGCAACCCTTTGGAGCCAAAGGCTTTTGTTGCCACTACTACTGAGGAAATTTTAGAGGCAAAGGGGTCAAAGTACGCTCCTGTCCAACTATCTGAGACCCTGCGCAATATAATTGCTAGCCAGGGGGGGGAAAAAAAAATTGCAGTCGTCGGATTGCCATGTCACATCCAATCGATACGAAAATGGGCAAAGTCAGACAAAGGACTGGACAAAATACTTGTAGCATATTTCGCCCTCTATTGCAGTAGTGAACGAACGTTCTATGCACAGGATTATTTACTGCGACGTTTCAGAGTGGACAAACAGGATGTAAGGTATTTTTCATTCCGTGAATGTGGCCGGCTAAAGATGGTAGGTGCTGATGGCTCTGACCTTCTTGAATCGAAGGGGCTCAAGACACCGCCTTTCTACTAATACTACGGGCTAATCGGCAGCCATTTTAAGCCAAATCGTTGTCAGATGTGTGTTGATCACTATGGAATGCTGGCAGACATGAGTTTCGGAGATATCGGTATAGCCCCATACACTTCTGATAAAATCGGAATCAATAGCCTCGTGATTCGTAGTAAGAAATTTGCCAGTCTTATGGATGAAGCGGTGCGTGACGGAGCTATTGAACTAGCTCCACTTGACCCGGATTTGCTCAATAAGTCTCAGAGGGATATGATGTTTTCGAGGCTGAAAAAGGCCAAGGCTAAATGTCTGCTGAATCGTTTGGCGTGGAGACAATCCCCAGAATACGATGTTCTGGATGGGGTGTCAACTACTATTCATGACATCTTGAAAATTATAGTGGTTGACATCAAACGCTTTATTGGCAAGAGAAAATATTTATGGGCTTTAATTGATTTGGAAAATAGAAAGAAGAAAATATGAAGAATGTATTAGTTACCGGTGGAGCGGGTTTCATCGGCTCCAATGTTGCCCTCCGGCTTTTGGACAGGGGGTATAACGTAACGGTGTTGGACAGTCTGAGTCCGCAGATACACGGCGAGAACCCCGAGAAGACTTCGCCCCTTTATTTGTCAGTCAAGGATAAGGTGCGCTTCCTCAAGGGCAGTGTCACATCGCGGGAGGACTGGTTGAAGGCATTGGAGGGCCAGGATGCTGTCATCCATCTTGCTGCAGAGACGGGCACGGGCCAGTCGATGTATGAGATAGAGAAATATGTAAATACCAACATAGGCGGCACAGCTCTGTTGCTCGATTTGCTGACCAACACGAAGCATCACGTCAAGCGAGTGCTGGTGGCTGAGTCGCGTGCCATCTATGGCGAGGGCAGGTACCGCTGCCCGAAGTGCGGTGACGTCTATCCTACCGACCGCCGGGACGAAGATATGGCGAAGGGCGACTTCGAGTGCAAGTGCCCAAAGTGCGGTGGCAAGGTGCAGCTCGTAGCCACCACCGAGGACAGTGCCATCCACCCCTCGTCAGTATATGGCATCGCCAAGCAGGTGCAGGGGCAGCTGGTGCATCTGGTGTGTCCTACCATCGGCGTGGAGTCAGTCTCCTTCCGCTACCAGAATGTCTATGGCCCCGGACAGTCGCTGAGCAACCCCTATACGGGCATCCTGAGCATTTTCTCCACCCGCATCAAGAACGGCAACGGCATCAATATCTTTGAGGACGGACGCGAGACTCGCGACTTTGTCTATATCGACGATGTGGTCACTGCCACTGTGCTCGGACTCGAAGTGCCCGAGGCCAACGGCCATGTGTTCAATGTCGGGACAGGCGTGGCTACCGATGTCTTGACCGTAGCCAATACACTCTGCGAGAAGTACGGCACTTGGGTGCCTATCACCGTATCGGGCAACTACCGCCTGGGCGATATCCGCCACAACTTTGCGGACATCTCATTGGCCCGCCGGATTTTGGGCTTCGAACCGAAATGGTCGTTTGCCGACGGCATCGCACAGTTCTGCAAGTGGGTGGACCGCCAGGAAGTGCAGGAAGACAAGTACGAGGCCTCCATAAGCGAGATGAAGGCAAAAGGTCTCTACAAATAAGTAACAACTATACAATAAAGTTTTATTATGAAAGTATTGGTAACGGGTGCCGGTGGATACATCGGCAGGCATATTGTTGGCGCATTGCTCGACTTGGGACATCAGGTGATAGCCGCCGACATCTGTACGGACGGCATTGACGCCCGGGCTGACAAGCGCACGCTTAACCTCTTTACTGCCGATTTGAACAACGTGTATTCTGACCTGGGCAACCCCGATGTCTGCCTGCACATGGCGTGGCGCGACGGCTTTGTGCATAACTCCAACAACCACATGGGCGACCTGTCGTCGCACTACCGCTTCCTCGTCGCTCTGATGGAGCAGGGTCTGAAGCATGTGGCTGTGATGGGCACCATGCACGAGGTCGGCTACTGGGAGGGCAAGATTGACGAGACCACCCCTTGCAACCCCATCTCTATGTACGGCATTGCCAAGGATGCGCTGCGCCGCTCCATGATAGCCTACTGCAAGGCCAACGGAGTCATGCTGCAGTGGTTGCGCGGTTTCTATATCCTCGGCGATGACAAGAAGAACCATTCCATCTTCAGCAAGTTGCTCCAGGCCGATGAGGAGGGCAAGGAGTTTTTCCCCTTCACGACCGGCAAGACGAAGTACGATTTCATCAATGTCGATGAGTTGGCCGACCAGATTTCCAAAGCCGTCACCCAGACGGAGGTCACGGGCATCATCAACTGCTGCTCGGGCAATCCCATCACTCTGGCAGAGCGTGTCGAAAACTTCATCAAGGAGCACAACCTGAAGATAAAGTTGAACTACGGTGCATTCCCTGACCGCCCCTACGACTCTCCCATCATCTACGGCGACAACACCAAGATTCAGTCGATATTGGGCAAGTACCAACACAACAAGTAATTATTATGAACAAAAAGAAAGTAGGATGCGTGGTCATCATGCATAATGGTCAGTGTAACTATGGTAGCTCACTTCAAGGTTATGCTACCATCAAGAAAGTGGCTGACCTGGGGTATGACTATGAGATTATCAGATACGATAACCGTGGAATATTGGAGTACTATGCCAAGAATCTGATAGGACTGTTGCGCAGTGGCGCATACAAGCAGTGGAAAAAGGGGCAACAGGCAAAACGTGATTTCCGCGACTATCCCGAATTCGCAAGGACACGTGCCATCAGACGCACGGCTGTCGATGCCTTCAAGAAAAGGTATCTGGACTGCGTCTGTCATATTTACAAAAACTATAAGGAGTTGCAGGAAGGTTCAAAGGACTATAGCGTAGTCTTTGTGGGCAGCGACCAAGTGTGGGGTCCTCTGAGTCTCTACAGTAGGTTCTATAACCTCTATTTTGTGAATGACAGTGTGCCCAAGTTCTCTTATGCATCGAGCTTCGGAGTGTCGGACATCTTTCCCTGGCAGCGTAAGGGTGTTGCAGGGTATCTCAACCGGATGGACATGATTGGTGTGCGCGAACAAAGAGGTAAGGAAATTGTTAAAGAACTGACAGGTAAGGACGCAATGGTGGTTTGTGACCCCACTTTCCTGCTCACACAACAGGAATGGCTCACAGCATTGGAGGAGAATGAGAAGTCGAGAGGCAAGGAACGCAACGGCGAGCCTTATTCCATCAACGAACCATACATACTGACATACGTCCTTGGCGAACGTGAGGATGTGCGCGAACAAATCAAGAAACTCCGTGCAGAGTCTGGTCTGAAAGTTGTCAACCTCCCTCATATCGACATCTACCATGCTATGGACGACGACCTTGGTGACATCAGTCTGTATGACGTTGACCCGTTCGACTTCATCCGCCTTGTGCGCGATGCCGAATATGTCGTGACCGATTCTTTCCACGGTTCTGTGTTCAGTATCCTTATGCACAAGAAGTTCCTCACATTCTATCGCAAGCCATCGACAGAGAAAGGCAACACCAATTCACGTATCGACAGCTTGTTCAGTCTCTTCGGACTCAGTGACCGACTGTTCCATGGTGATATATACGGACAGATAAAGCAGGACATTGATTATCAACTCGTAGACGAGAAGGTCGAAGGGCTGAGAGCTCAGTCGTTGGAGTTCTTCAAGAAGGGACTGGCTTTGTCTGGAAAACAGAGTAATTGTCAAGCCTCTACTACTAACGATAAACAACCTCGTCAACGTCAATGAGTTGACCGACAAAATCTCTATAACCAAACTCTCCCCGCACCCCAGTGCGGGGGCGGGGAGAGGGGAGATTCCCCATCGGGGGCTGCCCTTAGAAGGCGGTGACGCACGAGGCGGTGCCGAGGGCAGTGAGGGCCGCGGTGATGATGGCGGCGATGGTCTGGAGGATGAACTTCCAGATGTGTTTCTTCTCGTTCATAATGTTGTGTGGGTTAAAGGGTTAATAACTTGCGGGGAGAATGACGCCAGACAGGGTCATTGACCCCTGCGGTGGCACTCCCTGGCCAGCAGCTGGCGGCGGTTGTCGTCGAAGCGGCGGCGGTAGCTCACATGTATCCACGCCGTCTGGCCCGAGAACTCCCAGATGAGCTGGTCGAAGAGCAGGTAGTCGGCGATGAACTTGAACCACTCCCTGCCGGTCTCGGCATCGGGCAGCCGGATGTCGGCGGCCTCGCCGGTGCAGTGCTGCGAGTGGGTGGCTCCGCCTACGGCCTCGTTGAGCTGACGGCTGCGGTAGCCGCTCGCTATCTCGATGGGCTCAAGGGCATACTCCCTCAGTGGCTCGAGCACCTCCTGGCAGAGGCACTGCAGGTTCGACACTGCGTCGTGGGGCGGGGTGTTGTCCAGGCCCAGGCGCGTCGCGGTCTCTGACCGCGTGAATTCGCAGAGCGCGAAATTCTTTGTTAACAGATCATTCATAACTTA